>CAYWJF010000057.1:0-9964 GCA_964458545.1 uncultured Oscillospiraceae bacterium
TAAGCTATGAATATGCCGCAGAACGAAGCTACAGCGACGACAGCGAAAGCAGCGGCGAGCGGTATAAAAAAAGCGAGGAAAGCAGCTTGATAATTCTTGACGGCGAAAATGGCGAAGCGCCAGTGCTGTTAAAAAAGACCGAGCCTACGGTAATGGGTGTCGCGGTGGTGTGCGAGGGTGGGGATAACCCTCGCATTATTGAAAAGGTTACAGATACAATATCGGTGCTTTGCGGCATTGGAAGCAACAGAGTGTCCGTATCAAAAATGACTTAAGGGGTATAATAAAATGGCTAAGAATTCGGTTTTTGCAAGGAAACAAATAACAATGCTTTCTTTAGTGCTGGCGCTGGCTCTCGCGGTGTACTTAAACTGGCGCTTTGCGGGCAGCGAGGATAGACTAAGACTTACCGAGGTGCTGTCAAACGGCGGCAGTGTAGTTCAGACTGAGGGTACTGCGAGCGGTGATATTTTTACTGAAGGCGACGTAGACGTTAACGAGAGCGAAGAAACGGCGGAATACTACGGCGAAGCATTATTTGTATCTGCGCCGAGTTCATCCTCAGACGAATACTTCGCTGAGGCGAGAACCACACGCACAAAGACGCGTGACGAGGCTCTCGACACCCTTCAAAAGTCCCTTCAAAAGACCGAGCTTACCGACGCGGAAAAGAAGGCGCTGACAGCGCAGCTAACGGAAATAGCGACAAATATTACAAGAGAGGGCACCGTGGAAAGCCTTGTTAAGGCTAAGGGCTTTACAGACTGCGTAGCGTTTATTAATAACGGAAAAATCAAGGTTGTAGTAAAATCAACGGCGGGAACTCTTACAGCGGCGGAGGTTTCGCAGATAAAAGAAATTGTAATTACCGAGTGTAAAGCACTTCCCGGTGACATATCAATTGTAGAAATTAAGTAGGACGAAAAGAGTTGTATATTTATAAATAAAATGTTATAATTCCTCTTGTACAGGAGGAGACTCATCATGGATTTTGAAAACAATAAATGTGCCGACGGCAGTATTCATATATCGCAGGACGTCGTAGCCTCTATAGCTAAATTCGCAGCCCTTGAAATAGACGGCGTGGCGGAAGTGTCTACGGGTAATATCGGTGTTCGCGGTCTAATTACGAAGGCGAACTACACGAAGCCGGTAAAGATAGAGCTTAACGACGAGGTCGTTAACGCTGAGATAAATATATTAGTTAAGAACGGTTACCGAATACCGGAGCTTTCCTCAGCTATTCAAAACAACGTTAAAAATGCTATACAAAGCATGACGGGGTTGACTGTTGCGAGAGTTGATGTAGTCGTTGCCGGAATCGCCGCAGGCGGCAAGCAGTCCGAAGCGAAATAACAACAACACGCCCTCCAAATTCCGGAGGGCAATATTTTTATATGATTGGATATTATATGACCAGACACGAAGCGAGACGGGCGGCATTTATGCTCGTCTTTCAAAAATACTCAAACGATATAAGCTTTGAAGACGCTCTTGACGCTATACAGGACTACGAGGAGATTAAACTTGACGAATTCTCGAAGTCCTTGCTAGAGCTTACATTTAACAACCTTAGCGAAATAGACGAGGCGATAAAGCCAAGCTTAAAAAAATGGACAATCAATCGTCTTCCTAAGGTTTCGCTCGCGGCTTTAAGGATAAGCTGCGCCCAGCTTATGTATATGAAGGATATTCCCGACAGCGTGGTTATAAACGAGGCTGTCGAACTCGCTAAGGAGTTCGGCGCGGACGACGAGTATTCCTTTGTTAACGGCGCGCTTCGCAGTATTAACCTTTCTTTAAAAGGCGACGAATAGATGTATTCGTTAGGCATTGATACCAGTAACTATTCAACAAGCCTTGCGGTCTTCGACAGTAATGGCGATAGGGTAGTTACAAGGTATAAGAAGCTTCTTGCGGTTGATTACGGAAAGAACGGTCTTCGCCAGAGCGACGCCGTTTTTCTTCATACAAAACAGCTTCCTGAGGCAGTCGAAGAAATTACTAAGGAATTTGACCTCAGAAATATTGACATAATAGGTGTGTCGGACAAGCCGAGAAATATAGAAGGCTCATATATGCCTTGCTTTTTAACGGGACTTTCGCTTGCGTGGGAGCTTTCCGCTGTGCTAAATAAGCCGTTATATCGGTTTTCTCACCAGCAGGGGCATATTATGGCGGCGCTTTATGGCACGGGCTTTCACAAAGAAAAGGAGAAAAGCTTTCTTGCCTTTCACGTTTCGGGCGGAACAACCGACGCGCTTCGTTGCTCGCTAAAGGGCGCTGCGCTTAATACCGAAACTGTTGCCACCTCGCTTGACCTTTTCGCAGGACAAGCGGTGGACCGTACGGGCACCTTACTCAAACTACAGTTCCCTTCGGGTGAAGAGCTTTCGCACATAGCTCACGGCTATAGCGGAAATGAATATATGAAACCCGTTTTAAAGGGAAACGACTGTTGCCTCTCTGGGCTTGAAAACAAATGCAAAAAGCTTTATGAAGAGACTGGGGATATGTCAAGAACCGCGAGATACTGCCTTATTTCAATAGCGGAAACACTTTTGTCTATGGCGGACAAGCTTCGTAAGGGAAACGAGGACGTAATCTTTTCCGGCGGCGTAATGTCAAGCGATGTAATTAGGGAATATATCGAGTCAAAGAGAACGAGCGTGTATTTTTGTTCTCCGCCGTATCTCAGCGCGGATAACGCTGTGGGAACGGCTATTCTCGCGGCAAGAGCAAAGGAACAGGAATGAAAGAAAGTATTACGGTAAGCGCACTTAACCGTTACGCAAAGGCGCTGATTGAATCTGACGAGGTGCTCTCGCAGGTTTGGGTGGAGGGCGAAATAAGCGGCTATAAGCTTCATGAAGCCTCTGGACATATGTATTTCACCCTAAAGGATGAACACGCAAGCGTGCCAGCCGTTATGTTTAACGCCTACGCGAGTAAGCTACGCTTTGTCGTAAAGGACGGAATGTACGTTACCGCCCGCTGTAAGGTTTCGCTTTACGAGCGAGACGGTAAGTTTCAGCTTTATGTTGAGGACCTTACGCCAATGGGCAAGGGCTCCCTTCAGCAGCAGCTTGAGGCGTTAAAGGAAAAGCTATTCTCGGAAGGTTTATTCTCTTCTGAAAGAAAATGCCCGCTTGTTCGGTTTCCTAAGCATATCGGTGTTGTTACTTCAAGCGGCGCTGCGGCACTTCAAGACATAATTAACGTAATATCCAGAAGGTATCCGTTTGTAAAGCTGAGTATATTCTCAGCTAACGTACAAGGACAGCTTGCGGCGGCTTCCATTATAAACGCTATAGCCGCAGTAAATTCTCGCGACGATATTGATGAAGTTATTATTGCTCGCGGAGGCGGCTCAAAGGAAGATTTATTTATCTTCAATAACGAAGAGCTTGTTCGCGCGGCGGCGACGCTAAAGGTTCCTTTTATCTCTGCCGTGGGGCACGAGGTTGATTTTACCCTTGTCGATTTTGTAGCGGATGTTCGTGCCGCGACCCCCTCGGCAGCGGCAGAAATAGCCGTCCCCGATTCAATTGAGCTTTTCGAAAAGGCTCTCGGAAATTTTGAATTTATCAAATCCACTTGTTATCGAAATATTTCGGAAGCGCGCGAACAGTTAAATGACATTAATGAAGAGCTTTGCGATATAAAACACGACGTTATTAAGCGAAGAAACGAAGAGCTTTTAAGAAAAATAGAACTGCTCGATTCACTCAATCCCGCAAGGGTGCTTTCTCGCGGCTACGCGGCGGTATTTAAAGATAAAATCTCCATTGGAAGTGCGAAGCATCTATCGGCAGGGGACGAGGTCAAGCTACAGTTTAACGACGGCTTCGCCGTTTGCGACGTAAAAGAGATAAACGGAGGCAGATATGAATTCTGAATATACCTTTGAAGACGCAATAAAAAGATTAGAGGAGCTCACGGTTGTGCTTTCTTCGGATACCGTAAGCTTAAACGAATCGGTCGGACTTTTTAAAGAAGCGGCGGAGCTTATTTCTCACTGTAAGGAGCTTCTTGAAAAAACAAGTCTTCAAATAGAGGACGCGGCAAAGGAATTAGATGAAGCTAATGAATAACACTCAATTTAGAGAAGCGCTTTTGGAATACGCGGAGCTTACCGAGCGTTCGCTTGAAAGGCTTTGCGTCGGCATGACCGACTCGCGCGTGGTAGAAGCTATGCGCTATAGCTTACTCGGCGGCGGTAAACGTATAAGGGCCGCCTTGGTGCTTGCTTGCGCCTCACTTTCAGAGAATAATGAAGACGACGCGCTTCTTGCCGCGAGCGCTATTGAAATGATACACGCGTATTCGCTTATACACGACGACCTGCCCGCTATGGATAACGACGATATGCGAAGAGGCAAGCTCTCCTGTCATAAGCAGTATGGCGAGAGTACAGCGCTCCTTGCGGGTGACGGACTTCTTACTCTTGCCTTTAATCTTCTTTCAAGAATAAGCAAGCCAAGCGTTTCAGCGGAGTGCACAGCGATTCTTTCCGAAGCGGCAGGTGTAAACGGCATGATTTATGGACAGGAGCTTGACTTAGCGGCAGAGGAACACGAAGTTAGCGAAGAAGAGCTTATCCTTATTCATAAGAACAAGACAGGGGCGCTTATTCGCTCGGCGGTTTCAATGGGCGCGGCGCTTGCGAAGCTAAATGAAAGCGAAAGACACGCTCTTTTGATATATGCTGAAAATTTAGGCTTAGTATTTCAGATAATTGACGATATACTTGACTGCACCTCAACCACCGAAGAGTTGGGTAAGCCCGTGGGAAGCGACGGAGCTAATAACAAAACGACCTATGTTACGCTTTACGGAATAGAAAAAGCGAGAGTTCTCGCTAAAGAGTATAATGAAAAAGCAATTACGGCTGTCACCGAAGCTTTTGGAGACGGCGCTGATTTTCTAATTGCGCTTGCGCAAAATCTACTTGTAAGGTCAAAATAGAATGGCGGATATTCTCGATAAAATCGGAAGTAGCTCCGATGTGAAAAAACTTAATAAGCGTGAGATGCTTCAGCTTTGCGACGATATACGCTCCACCTTAACTGAAACGGTATCAAAAACAGGCGGTCATCTTGCCTCCAATCTCGGAACGGTTGAGCTGACCGTTGCGCTCCACAGAATATTCGACTGCCCAAGTGACAGTATTATCTTCGATGTGGGGCATCAAAGCTATACGCACAAGCTGTTAACGGGAAGAAGGAAAAGCTTTGAAACGCTAAGAAGCAAGGACGGTCTTGCGGGCTTTCCGAAGCCCTCTGAGAGCGAATGCGACCCGTTTATCGAGGGGCATAGCTCTACTTCTATTTCAAGCGCCATAGGTCTTGCTCGTGCTAACCTAATAAGAAAAAACACAAAATCAAAGGTAATAGCCGTGATAGGCGACGGAGCCTTTACGGGTGGTATGGTTTACGAGGCGATAAACAACATTGATAAGTCGCTGACTAATCTCGTGGTTATCCTTAACGATAATTCTATGTCCATTTCTAAAAGCGTCGGCGCGGTAGCGCGGTATCTTCTTCGGCTTCGCTCGGGCGTAAAGTACTCGAACTTTAAAAGAAACGTTCAAACCGCATTGGAAAAAACACCCGTTATCGGAAAACCAATTGCGAACACGCTACTGAAATCCAAGTCGGCTATACGTCGCGCAATGTATGACGGCACCTTCTTTGAGGAGATGGGCTTTCATTATTTAGGACCCGTTGACGGTCACGACCTTGACGAGCTTATTCGCATATTAAAAAACATTAAGGATTTAGAGGGTCCTATACTTCTTCACACTATTACGACAAAAGGCAAGGGCTTTGCCCCCGCTGAGGAAAACCCCGGCGCATACCACGGGGTAGGACAATTTGATTTAGAAGACGGTAATCCCGATATTTCGCTCGCGGACAGTTTTTCCAACGCCTTCGGACAGAAGCTTAATAAGCTCGCTCAAAAGGACTCTAAGATTTGCGCGATAACCGCGGCTATGAAATACGGCACGGGTTTACAGTATTTTTATAAAGCGCATAAGGAAAGGTTTTTCGACGTCGGCATTGCCGAGCAGCACGCCGTTACCTTTTCCGCAGGGCTCGCAAAGGGCGGCTTAAAGCCTGTTTTTGCTGTATATTCCACCTTTTTGCAGCGCGCCTTCGACCAGTTGTCTCAGGATGTTTCGATGGATTCGCTTAACGTTATGCTTGCTATAGACAGGGCGGGCTTTGTCGGCGAGGACGGCGAAACACATCAGGGCCTTTTTGATGTTATGATGCTCGGCTCACTTAACGGCTTTCGTGTGGCGTCGCCGTGCAATTATAACGAGCTTGAATACTACCTTGAAAAGCTATTAAGCGTTAAAGGACCTACCGCTGTTCGATATCCGCGCGGTAAAGAGGACGAACGACTAAAGGATTACAAGGTTACAACTAATGACTACGACCTTATTTGTTTAAACAAAAAGAGCAAACTGCTTCTTGTAACATACGGAAGGGAATTCGCCGAGGTTAATGAAGCCGCCGAAAGGCTAAATAAGGCAGGTATTGCTTGCGACGTATTGAAGCTTAATATGATACTTCCGTTAAGTAAAGAAGCCGTTACCGAGGCAAAGAAGTATGATAAGGTCTATTTCTTTGAGGAAAGCGCACGGCGTGGCGGGCTTGGTGAGGAATGCTCGGATGTTTTGTATTCGTTCGGCTATAGCGGAAGATATAAGCTTTATGCCGTAAATACGCCTATTGTGCGTCAGGCAAGCGTCGAGGAGCAGCTAAGGGAAAACGAGCTGGACGCTGAAACAATATTCGAAAATGTGATAAAGGATAACAAGTGAAGGAACGACTGGACGTTTTAATTGTTAATAAGGGACTAACAGAAAGCCGAGAAAAGGCAAAGGCGCTTATTATGGCGGGGCTTGTCTTTGTGAACGGCGAGCGGCAGGATAAGGCGGGTACAAACGTAGACACCGAAGCGAAAATAGAAATTCACGGTCAGGAGAACGAGTTTGTCAGCCGCGGCGGAAAGAAGCTAAAAAAGGCTGTTGAGACCTTTTCGTTAAGCTTCGACGGTATGGTCTGCGCGGATATAGGAGCGTCTACTGGCGGCTTCTCCGACTGTATGCTACAAAACGGCGCAAGGAAAGTATATGCAGTTGATGTCGGCTACGGACAGCTTGCGTGGAAGCTTCGCACAGACAGCCGCGTAGTAAATATGGAACGCACAAATATTCGTTATGTTACAGAAGAGCAGATACCAGATAAACTCGACTTCTTCTCAGTAGACGTTTCTTTTATTTCGCTTAAGCTTGTGCTTCCTGTGCTAAATGCGCTTACAAGCGAAAATGCACAAGGGGTATGCTTAATTAAACCCCAGTTTGAAGCGGGAAGGGAAAAGGTCGGCAAGCACGGTGTAGTGCGCGAGCCAGAAACGCATATTGAAGTAATTAGAAATGTTTTTGGTTATATTGAAGCCAGCGGTTTTGCTGTAAAGGGGCTAACCTTTTCACCGATAAAGGGACCCGAGGGAAACATAGAATACCTTGTTTTAGTTACAAAATCGAGCGAAAACGATTATACTGATAATACTGAGGAAACGGTTAAAGCGGCGCATGCTGAGCTTTAATAGGAGGTGGGATATTTGAATTTACATATCTGTATTTCCAACGCTAAGCCTAAAAATATTCTTGCGGCTAAACGTGCAATCGCTCACCTTAGCTCATTAGGCTACAGTTGCGCGACCGATATTGAAAATAGAGAGCTTTTTTCTAATACAGACGTATTACCGCAGTTCTTGTCTTACAGCGAGGCAAACGAAAAATGCGACCTCTTCGTGGCTGTTGGCGGAGATGGTACCATACTTAAATATTCTAAGCGAGCGATAGAGAGCAATAAACCTATCTTCGGGATAAATTCAGGGCGAATTGGCTATCTTTCCGCCTTTGACGCTGAAAGTATTGAAGATATAACCAAAGCCGATATCGAATCGCTTGAGCTTTCCGACAGAATACTTCTTGAACTGACGCTAAAGAGTAAGCCGTTAGAAAAGCATTACGCCGTAAACGACGTTGTTATTACGAGAGTTAACCCCGCAAAAAGCATTGAACTGTCGCTAAAATATTGCGATAACGACCTAACCTCAATGAGGTCGGACGGAATTATTATATCCACGCCTACGGGTTCTACGGCATACTCCTTTTCCGCAGGCGGTCCTGTAGTTGAACCTACAATGCAAGCGGTTATTGTTACCCCTATTTGCTCGCATATAATGTTTTCTCGAAGCGTTGTTCTAAGCTTTAACGAAGATACGCCCGTTTCGGTTATACCCGCCGAGCGAGATGATAATGTTGTGGTTATTACCGCCGACGGTAAGACAATAGGCGAGACCGATTATACCGATATAATAACCGTACGAGGCTGCGACAAATGCCTAAAGCTAATGAATTCACCAAACAGAAAATTTTATGACGTACTGCGAAAGGATATATCAACGAGGGATTAACTATGAAGAACAACAGACTGAAAACCATCTCCGAGCTAATTAAAACCCGTTCAATAAACACTCAAGAAGAGCTTTTAGCCTGTTTAAAGGAAAAGGGCTATAACGTAACGCAAGCGACAATATCGCGGGATATTAAGGAGCTTCGTTTAAGTAAGGTCACCCTTTCGGACGGTACGACTAAGTATTCTATTCCCGCGGATAACAAAAGCGACGAATTTACAGAAAAGTTCAAAACCATCTTTCGTGAATCGGTTATCTCGGTCAAAAACGCTGGCAATATTGTAGTAATTAAATGTTATACTGGTCTTGGTAACGCAGCGTGCGCCGCGCTCGATTCAATGAATTTTGAGCATCTCGTTGGAACAATAGCGGGCGACGATACCATCTTCGGCGCAACAGAATCGTCTGAGGACGCGCTGCTTCTCGTAGAGAAGCTTGCGAACATAATCTAAAGAAGCGGGAAAAACTATGCTGCGGGAATTAAACATTGAAAATGTAGCTGTAATTGAAAAGGCGGCGATACAGTTCGATAAGGGCTTGAACGTACTGACTGGTGAAACAGGCGCGGGAAAGTCAATACTTATCGACTCTATTAATGCTATTCTTGGCAACCGCACGACTAAGGAGATAGTTCGCAGCGGAACGGGACGAGCCGTTATATGGGCGACCTTTTGCGACGTAAATAAGAAGGTTCTTGACCTCCTTGAGGCGCAAGGGTACGATTTTGACGGAATGCTCATACTTCACCGCGTAATTACCGCTGACGGAAAGAGCCAGTGCCGCGTCAACGGAAAGCCCGCCACTGCCGCTACGGTTCGCGATATCTGTTCAAGCTTAATTAATATTCACGGTCAGCACGATAATCAGGACCTGCTCGACCCCGAAAAGCATATCTTTATACTTGATAATTTCGCTGAGCTCGGGGAGGATTTAACCGCCTTTACCGCGCGTTTTCGCGAGCTTGGAAGAATTAAGAAGCAGATAGACGCGCTTTCTATGGACGAGAGTGAAAAGGAAAAGCGAATTGACCTGCTTCGCTACCAAACTGACGAGATAGAAAAAGCAGAACTCCAAGCGGGCGAGGATGAACAGCTGACAAGCCGCCGCAACATTATACGCAATTCAGAAAAGCTAATTGAGGCGCTAAAATCGGGTTACGGCATTCTTACTGGCGACTCAGACGTTTCTGGCGCAGTCGATATGGTTTCTACAGCCTCAGGGCTTCTTGAGGGTGTGCGAGATTACGACGAAGACCTCGGCGACTGTGCAAACCGACTCTCTGACATATACTATAATCTCCGCGATATTGCGTCCGAGCTTGAAAGCTTTATGGAGGGCTTTGAGTTTGACGCGAACGAGCTTCAAAATGTTGAGGAACGGCTCGACCTCATATATCGCCTAAAGAAAAAGTATGGCGGAAGTATAGAGGAGATACTTAAGTATTACGAGGACGCGAAGGAAGAGCTTA
>CAYWJF010000058.1:0-9624 GCA_964458545.1 uncultured Oscillospiraceae bacterium
GACGGTTTCTTGTTAAGGTAGGCGTTCCTTGTAAGCACGCCTTTGCTCATAACATAATAGGTTATAAGCTTCTCAATAGTTACTTCCTGCTCTCTTTTTCAACCGCTATGCCTTCAATATACTTGTTTACAATTACCGTGAGAATGCGAAAATGCTCTGGAGATAACAACGAGCACCTTTCTGTAAGAGCAATCACATCGTTTCTTTCTTGTGAAGGAAAGAGAATTTGGTCACTTGTGACCGACAATGTTGTACATAAACACTTCAGCTTTACTATGGATATTCCTACAAGACCTCGCTCCAAATCTGAAATATACTGCGGTGACACTTCAATATTCTCAGCTAATTGCTCTTGGGTCATAAGTGCTCTTTCCCTTGCTTGCTTAATTTGCTCACCTATGGAAACATTAATTTCTTTCTTTGCCTTCATATACATCACCACCGCTTCAACTTAAATCAACACTTTTAGTTTAAGTAAGAGTATGGTTGACAAACACAAGCTGTTGCTATTATAATAACTAATATTAGAGCTATTAGTACTCTAAAATAAATTTTCGGAGGCAAGGTAATGGGTTTTCTCGGTGACGCTTTTAAATCCAGCATGATTAGTATTTATGGTAACGTTGTAGACGGAAAATATGAGTTTTGCGCTTTAGCCTTAGGTGTAAAAAGCGGAAAAATGGGACTGATGCCAAAATTTGACCAATTGGTTTTTTACAACACATCAGACAACGTTAAAACCAAGGGGCAGCCTATGCTGAGAGATATTCGTGAAAAGGTTGGCGTAGAAGAAATAGCATCATACGAAGTTAGGGACGTATATGATGCATATGAAACAAAAATAATTTGGCGTTCAGGAGAAACGTCTACAATTAGAACAGAAAAAAAGAGCGCTTCATCAAATACAACTAATCCTATTGATACATTAAGACGCACACTGGCATTATCTAGATAAACTCTTTGTCTTTACCACTGACACTACATATCAAGAAAAAGCGAAGCATACAGCTTCGCTTTTTTGTAACGCACTTTAATTATACAAACACTCAGACAAAATAAAAACTGTCGTTATAATATAATCCCCGCGCCAATAGCGTAACAACGAGAAGGTTTTAGTGATTTCATCTTTGAACAACGCAAGCGCTAATTGTTATTCTCCGTCTCGCTCACAATGTATATTGGGCGGGCTTTTGCTTCAATATATGTTTTAGAGAGATATTTCCCTACAATGCCTATCGTGAAAAGCTGAACGCCCGCAAGTAGAAGAATTATACAGACAAGCGACGGGTAACCCGCTACGGGGTCGCCCCACACAAGAGTTTTTACAATAACCACGACTATAAGAACGAGCGCCGCTACGCAGAAGATAAGCCCAAGCGCCACGGCAAAGGAAAGCGGCGCGGTGGAAAAGCCGATAATTCCGTCCACCGCGTAGGTTAAAAGCTTGCCGAACGACCACTTTGTTTCGCCAGCCACCCGCTCGGCGTTCTCGTATTCAAGCCATTCGGTCTTAAAGCCGACCCAGCTAAAGATGCCCTTTGAAAAGCGGTTACGCTCCTTTAGGCTTAGTACGGCGTCGGTCATCTTGCGAGACATAAGGCGGAAATCCCGCGCGCCGTCCACTATTTCGGTTTCGGACATACGGTTAATAAGCTTGTAGAACATTCTCGCGAAGAAGGAACGAATTTTAGGCTCGCCCTTGCGGGTCACGCGGCGTGAGGCTACGCAGTCGAGTTCAGGCTTATCCTTAAGAGTATTGTACATCTGTAAAAGAAGCGCGGGCGGGTCCTGAAGGTCGGCGTCCATAACACCTACATAGTCGCCCTTCGCCGCCTCAAAGCCCGCGAACATAGCGGCTTCCTTACCGAAGTTCCGCGAAAAGCTGATGTAGCGCACCCGCTTATCTTTTTTTGCAAGCGAGCGGAAAACCTCAAGGGTTCCGTCGGTTGAGCCGTCGTCTACGAAGATAAGCTCATAATCAGCCGAAAGCTTCGCGAAGGTTTCGGTGACCGCTTCGTAGAATATAGGCGCCGCCTCCTGCTCGTTCTTGCAGGGCACGACTATTGAAATAAGCTCGCGCTTTTCTTGCTTCATACTTCTCTCCACTTATTGTTATTATCTATAGAATACCACCTTTTCACAAAGCAGGCAACCTTGTTTTACGGGTGGTGCTTTGTTGACAGTGTATACTTTTGGGGGTAAACTTGTACATAGCAAAATTAAAGGAGAATTCATATGAGCGAATGCACACACGACTGCTCCTCCTGCTCGGAAAACTGCGGCGAGCGCAAGGAGAGCTTTATTAAAAAACTAAACGATTTAAGCAGCGTTAAAAAGGTCTTCGCCGTGGTGAGCGGCAAGGGCGGAGTTGGTAAATCTCTTGTAACAAGCCTGCTATCGGTGCTCGCGCAAAGAAGCGGACTTCAAACCGCTATACTCGACGCGGATATTACGGGTCCGTCCATTCCGAAGGCGTTTAATATCCACACGCGCGCCGAGGCGACCGATGCGGGCATCTTTCCCGTAAAGAGTAAAACAGGCATTGATATTATGTCCTTAAACCTTCTGCTTGAAAGCGAAACCACCCCCGTCGTTTGGCGCGGACCGATAATAGCGGGTACGGTGACCCAGTTCTGGACCGACGTTATCTGGAAGGACATTGACGTTATGTTTATCGATATGCCTCCGGGGACGGGCGACGTGCCGCTGACCGTTTTCCAGTCTATCCCCGTAGACGGCATTATTATCGTCACCTCACCGCAGGAGCTGGTCTCCATGATAGTCGAAAAGGCTGTCAATATGGCTAAGATGATGAATATTCCCGTTCTTGCTCTGGTTGAGAATATGTCTTACTTCGAATGCCCCGACTGCCACAAAAAGCACCAAATCTTCGGAGAAAGCAGCGCTGACGAAACCGCAAAGCGCTTTGGTATAGACGCGGTAGCGAAGCTGCCCGTAAACCCGAAGCTTGCCTCGGCTTGCGACGCAGGAATGATAGAGCTTTTCGAGGGCGACTGGTTAGACGGCGTTTTCAAGAAGCTTGAGGAATTAAAGAAATGAGCCGCGCCGAAAAAGCGCGCGAGCTTTTCCTTAAAGGCTATAACTGCTCGCAGGCTGTCTTCGCCGCCTTCGCGGACATTATGAAAATAGACGAGGAAACGGCGCTTCGGCTCTCCTCCTCCTTCGGCGGTGGTATGGGACGTATGCGCGAGGTCTGCGGCGCGTGTAGCGGTATGTTTATGGCGGCGGGTATGCTTTACGGCTACACCGACCCAAGCGACGACACCGCCAAAGCCGAGCACTACGCGCTTATTCAGCGTATGGCGAAGGAGTTTCGCTACGCAAAGAACAACGGTTCTATTATCTGCAAGGAGCTGCTCGCGCTTCAAAGCAAGGCAGACTTCTCCCCCGCGCCCACGGCAAGGACAGACGAGTTCTATAAAGCCCGCCCCTGCCTTAAATATGTGGAGGACGCCGCAGAAATACTTGAGAGCATATTAAACGAAAAGAACGCAAAAATATAAAAATGGCCCTCGGCTTCACGCCGAGGGTCATTCGTTTAGCTAAACTATTTTTTAAAGATAAGCCTTATCAGCCAGATAAGTATGCAAGCGCCTACTATAGAGACGATAAGCCCCGCGATAAAGCCGTGAGCGGAAAAGCCGATAAGTCCCGCAACCCAGCCGCCGAGAACCGAACCTACGATACCGACAATAATGTTGCGAAGAAGACCGCTCTTGCTCTTCATAATAATGCTTGCAAGCCAACCTACGATACCGCCGACGACGATATCAATAATTATACCCCATAAATCCATCTGTCTCATGTCCTTTCCTAAGTTTTCCTTATTTTACACCATTTCGCCGAAAAGCTCAACCTTGTTTTATGGGTGGTTGATTGCGAAACGCCGTAGTTTGTGATAGAATAGCTGATAAGAAAATCTAACGGTTTTAAGGGTGATTAATTGAAAAATATTGCCGAATATCAAAGCGTCTCGCTCGGAAAGCGAAAGGCTGACCTTGTTTTAAAGGGCGGAAACGTAGTTAACGTTTTTACCGAGGAGATAATAAAGGCTGACGTAGCCATCTGCGGCGACACTATTGTCGGCGTAGGCAGCTACGAGGGCGAAAAGGAGCTCGATTGTCGTGGTAGATACCTCGCGCCGGGCTTTATAGACGCGCATATACATATAGAATCCACAATGGCGCTGCCGAGCGAACTTTCGCGGGTGCTTCTCACCCGTGGTACTACGACGATAATCGCCGACCCACACGAGCTTGTAAACGTTAAGGGCAAGGAAGCGCTTCGTTTTCTTCTTGCCGATGCGAAGAAAACGCCGCTTACCGTTTACCTTATGATACCCTCCTCGGTTCCTGCTACCCCCTTCGACACCAACGGCGCGGGCAGGTTTCTCGCGCGCGATATGGTGGAGTTTATCGATGATGAGCATCTTTTGGGGCTCGGCGAGCTAATGTGCTTTCGCGACGTTATTAATTCCGAGCCCGAGGCGCTCGAAAAGATAGCTCTTTTTGCCGACTATACCCGCGACGGTCACGCCCCCGCAATCACGGGCGGTGAAGTGCAAAGCTATCGTCTTGCGGGTGTAAACAACGACCACGAATGCGTAAACGCCGAGGAAGCGCTTGAAAAGATGCGCGCGGGCTTTAATATCTATATTCGTGAAGGCAGCGCGGCAAGGAACCTTGAGTCTATAATAAAGGGTATGTTGAAGGAAGGCATTCCGTTCGAGCAATGCGCCTTTTGTACCGATGACAGGCATCTTGCGGATATGGAAAGCGAGGGGCATATTGACCATTGCGTACGCAAGGCAATAGCTCTCGGCGTTCCACCCATAAAGGCAATTAAGATGGCGACGCTCTATCCCAGCCGTATGTGCAAGGCAAAGCATATAGGCGCGATAGGCGCGCGTTATAAGGCGGACATAGTTATCCTCGATAACCTTAGCGACGTAACACCGCTAATCACCGTAAAAAACGGCGTACTTACCGACGGAAAGAGCTTCGGCGGAGCTGAAAAAACAGCCATACCGCCTGAGCTTTTAGATACGGTGCATTTCCAGCCGCTTACAAGGGAAAGAATTGCGCTCAAGCGCAAGGAGAAGAACCACGTTATCGGTCTTGTCGATAACGAGATAATGACAAAACACCTTTTTGAAGCAGTACCCGGCGGCGAATACTTTGAGCCGAACAAGGAATACTCAAAGCTCTGCGTAATAGAACGGCACGGTAAAAACGGCAACGTCGCCGTAGCGCCGTTAAAGGGCTTTAATATTGAAAACGGCGCTGTCGCTTCCTCGGTCGCACACGATTCCCACAACCTTATTGTAGCGGGCGATAACGACGAGGATATTATTGCCGCGGCAAACAGGGTAAAGGAGCTTGGCGGCGGCTACTGCGTCGCGAGCGGCGGCAAAATATTAGCGGAGCTTCCGCTAAAGCTGTGCGGAATAATAAGCACACTCGATTACAAGGAGATTGAAAAGCAAACCGTTGATATTCTCGCCGCGGCAAAGAAGCTTTCAGTAAATCCTCGGCTTGACCCAATGATTACCCTCTCCTTCGTATCGCTTCCTGTTATTCCCGAAATACGGTTATTAGATACGGGACTGTTCGACGCTGACAAATTTGAGTTTATTTTAACGGAATAGACGGAGGGCTAATATGGCTAACACAGTATATCTTGTTATTCCCTGCTACAACGAGGAAGCGGTGCTTCACGAAACAACGGCGCGGCTGACAGAAAAGATGAAAAAGCTTATCGACGCGGGCAGTATCTCTAAGGACAGCCGTGTTATCTATGTAGACGACGGCTCACGCGATAAAACGTGGGAGCTAATCGAGGGGATTCATAAAGAGAACCCCATTTTCGGAGGAATAAAGCTTTCCCGTAACCGCGGGCACCAAAACGCGCTTCTTGCGGGGCTTTTAACCGTTAAGGAGAAGGCTGACGCGGTTATCTCGATGGACGCGGATTTGCAGGACGATATTGACGCCATCGACGGCTTTATCGAGAAGTTCGGCGAAGGCTGCGAGATTGTGTACGGCGTAAGAAGCTCACGCAAAAAGGATTCCGTTTTCAAGCGCGCTACGGCGCAGGGCTTCTATAAATTTATGGGCGCTATGGGCGCAAAGGTGGTTTACAACCACGCCGACTACCGTCTAATGAGCCGCCGCGCACTCGACGCGCTCGAGCAGTTTGGCGAGGTTAACCTCTTCCTTCGCGGTATGGTCACCCTTCTCGGTTTTAAGACGGGCACGGTGGAATATGAGCGCGGCGAGCGCTTTGCGGGGGAAAGCAAGTACCCATTAAAAAAGATGCTCTCCTTTGCGTGGGACGGGATTACCTCCTTTTCCGTTAAGCCTATAAAGATAATTACGGGGCTCGGTATCTTCATCTGCTTCGCAAGTGTCGTGGGTCTTATCTACACCCTTGTTTCCTACCTTATCGGTCACACGGTAGAGGGCTGGACCTCTATGATGATGTCGATATGGTTGCTCGGCGGAATACAGCTTCTCTCGCTCGGCATTATCGGCGAATATGTCGGCAAGATTTACAGCGAAACAAAAGCACGCCCAAGATATATTATTGAAGAGTATCTGAATAAATAGGACAAAAACAGCCCGCGTAAGCGGGCTGTTTTCTTTGCACTTTGCCGTCTTATAACCACAGACACGCCGCGAGAGTAGGAAAAGAAGCCGCCTTATAGGCGGCTTCTTCCAATCACAAGCTCGTCACGACAAGCTTGTTTATTTACCATGCAACCTCACCGAGCGTCGTTCCCGGGAAATAATGCTCGAGTATCTGTGTGTAGCTCCAGCCATTCTGCTTTACATACTCGTTCGCGCCATAAGTACTTAAGCCCACGCCGCTTCCGTAGCCGCGCGTTACAAACTTCGCGGCGTTATCCGACCATGTCAGCGTAAAGTATGCCGAACGGATATTCAAGCAGTTCATTGCAAAATCGCAGGCGTTTACGTTTATCTGTCCGTCTATGGAAATCGTTTTCGCATAACCCGCGCCTGTTTTTTCGGTCACGACTATCCAGTTTGCGGTATTCTCCGAAAGAACTATATTGTAGTAGCTTTCTATCCTTGTTTTAACGATATCCCTTGTAAGGTTGGTCGTTTTTTCAAAGCCCGTAACATAGCTGTCGTAGGCGCTCGCCACCGAGGTAAGATAGTGGAACGCGCCCGCGTTTTCAGAATACACCTCGTCGTAGGAGTTTGTTTTCAGCGCGGATATCTGGAAAGAGGGGGTATACGCCGCCCTGCCGTCGTAATAAAGGCATTGACCCATAACCTCGCTTACCGCCGCCTTTACCTCGTCCGTCGGCCTCTGTCCGAATACCGACGGGCTGCCTGTATCGTCAAAGCCGTAGCGAAGAAGGGTAATTGAGGCTACCGCCTGCGCCTTTAGCGCCTCTTTCGTAAAGCTTCCCGAGGTTTCATACGCTACCATCTTACAAACTATGTTATAGGGCGTATCTGTTATCTCAACGCCGTTCATTATAACGGTAAGCGCTGTTTCGCCCTCAGCTATCTGTACGGTGTCAGGTGTTTCGCCATCACCCGTGGCTTCAATTACAGTACCGTTGTTTTCGACCTTACCCGCCGTTGCCGCCTCGTTCTCCGCGAGCCAGCCCTTAATTCTGTCCCGCTCGTTGCTCTCGTTTATGAGCGATGTCGTACCCTTTATTGTGTGGTACATTTCGGGATAGAGCGGCGCCATATTCTTAGTTATGGCAGTTGAGGCAAGGGTGGGGTCAGCGCCATCAGCTACCCTCTTCGCTACAACCACAAGCCTTGCGCCGTCCCAATCCGCAACGTCGGTAACAAGCGTAATAAACTTGTCACCATAAACTATGGGAGTTTCAATGTTAATTATTGAACGCATCTTCGCTTCTATTACGAAATTTACAAACACGTCGTTTGTCTCGAAAAGGTCCTTAGTATAGAAGTCCTGAACCGCGCCGCTCGCGGTTTTTGAGTTTGCGTAGAAAACCGATACTACCTGATACTTTCCCACGCTTTCCGTGGTGGAATAGTTGAAAAGGTAATTTGAAACAAGGTAGTTTCTGTCGGTCATAAGCAGTAACGGCCCGAACATCTGCGCGGTGTCGGCGCTGCTGCCGTATATTACGGTATTGTCCGCGTCCGAGCTTAAATTCTGCGCTTCGCTTAGGTGCAAGCAGCCAAGCGAGCTTGTGTTGCCTCTGAAATCCCTCTCGGCGTAGTAGCTGTCCGAGCGCCTGCCGACTACGACGCTGTCTATAGCCATATTTTCCGACCATAGCCAACCGACGGTATCGGAATTAGAGGCGGTAAGCGCGGTAAAATCTATCTCCTTGGCGTTGCTCTCAAGCGAGGTTTCGCTGTAGGTGTGCTTTATGCTGTCGTATACGTTCTCGTCCATTCGCTGTTTAATGGACTGCGCGGCAAGCGCGACGCTTCCGAACACCGTAGCCGCGCATATTACAGTAACAAGCGCGCGCTGAACGGCAATGCTGCTTTTACTTCTCGGCTTTTCGCGGTCGAGGTCGGCAAGCTGCTTCTCCTCGAACTGGCGCGCGCCTTCAATAGGAAGACCTAATACAAAACGGCGCACCATATCAAGCGCGTTCTTGACGCACATCTCGCGTATATAGCTTCTTCCGCGCGAGGCGGTAAAGTTAAACTTTTTAACTATAACGTGTTCCTCGTCGGCAACGGCTATATAAACGAGCCCAACGGGCTTATCGACATAATCTCCCGCCGAAGGACCAGCAAGCCCCGTTATGCCTACGCCGATATCCGACTGTCCGTTTTCAAACGCGCCCTTCGCCATCTCCGCGGCGGTAACCGAGCTTACCGCTGTGTAACGCCTAATAACGGCTGGGTCAACGTCAAGGCTCTTCTGCTTGACCCAGTCCGCGTACGCCGCCATACCGTATTCAAATACCTTCGACGCACCGTCCACCTCGGTTATCTTTGAGGCGAGAAGCCCGCCCGTACAGCTTTCGGCAAGCGAAATCTTTATGCCCGTTTCAGTTAAAAGCTTAACAACTGTTTCGTGAAGCTCGCTACCGTCGGTACAGTAAACGCAGTCGCCTATACGCTCCTTTAGCGACTTTACTTCCTTTTCTACGAGCGCCTTTGCGTTTGACTTCGTGTTACTGCGCGCGGCAATATTTATATGCACCTCTCCCGTCTTCGCATAAAGCGCGGCGGTGGGGTTTTCTCCGTATAGTAAATCCTTTACCTTCTCCTCAAGCTCGCTTTCAGCAATACCGAAAACGTGCACCGAGGCGGTAGCTGTGCGTGACTTATCATATTTTTCAAGGCGAGGCACAAGCTCGTTTATGAACATAGGCTCGGTCTCGCGAGGCGGACCGGGCATTAGCACGATTAGCTTTTCCTTGCCCTCAATAAATATGCCGGGAGCGGTGCCGTTCGGGTTTTTGAGCACGTCGCTTCCCTTAATTATCATTGCCTGCTTTTTATTGTTCTCGCTCATTTCGGCTTTTTTGCTTTCAAAATAAGCCTTAATGCCCTCAAGAACCTCCGCGTCCTCAACAAGCTGGAAGCCGAACGCCTTCGCGACAGCCTCTTTTGTCATATCGTCGTC
>CAYWJF010000059.1:0-9579 GCA_964458545.1 uncultured Oscillospiraceae bacterium
AGCGGGTAGCGGGGGTTAGCGCCCGTGCACTGGTCGTCGAACGCCTGCTCGGTCATCTCGTCGAGCCGCGTGAGGAAGTCCTCTTCGTCGATACCGTAATCGCGTATTGTGGGCTTAATGCCGATATGCTCCTTGAGCTCGTCTATCTTCTTAATTAAGCCCTCAAGCTTCTCTTCGTCCGTCTTGCCCTTAACGCCAAGCGTGTCGGCTATCTCCGCGTACCGAGCAAGGGTGTGCGGGTGTCCGTACTGCGGGAAGGTGCCCATCTTTGTGGGTGCTTCGGCGGCGTTAAAACGCATTACCTCGTCAAGCACAAGTGCGTTCGCTACTCCGTGGGGCAGGTGGTGGAAGGCGCCAAGCTTATGCGCGAGCGAATGGTTAATGCCAAGGAAGGCGTTCGCGAACGCCATACCCGCCATAGTCGCGGCGTTAGCCATCTTTTCGCGAGCTTCTGGGTCATTCGCGCCGTTATCGTAGGCGCGGGGCAGATACTCAAAGATTACCTTCAGCGCTTGAAGCGCAAGCCCGTCGGTGTAGTCGGTCGCCATAACGGAGGCGTACGCCTCTATAGCGTGGCTCACCGCGTCAATGCCCGAGGCGCTCGTTAAGCCCTTCGGCGCGTTCATCATCATATCCGCGTCAACTATCGCCATTTTAGGAAGCAGCTCATAGTCCGCGAGCGGATACTTAACCCCCGTGTTTTCGTCGGTAATAACCGCAAAGGGGGTAACCTCGCTGCCCGTGCCTGCAGAGGTCGGAACGGCTATAAAGTATGCCTTTTCGCCCATCTTCGGGAAGGTGTAAACACGCTTTCTAATATCCATAAAGCGCATAGCCATATCAAGGAAATCAACGTCGGGGTGCTCGTACATAACCCACATTATCTTTGCCGCGTCCATAGCGGAGCCGCCGCCCACGGCGATAATTACGTCGGGCGCGAACGCCGTCATCTGCTTTGCGCCGTCGCGGGCGCAGCCGAGGGTCGGGTCGGGCGCGACGTCAGAGAAGGTCGCGTGGATAATGCCCATTTCGTCGAGCTTCTTTTCAATACTTCTTGTGTAGCCGTTCTCGTAAAGGAAGCTGTCGGTTACGATAAACGCTTTCCTCTTTCCCATTACCGCGCCAAGCTCGTCAAGCGCGACGGGAAGGCAGCCCTTCTTGATATATACCTTTTCGGGCGCTCTAAACCACAGCATATTCTCTCTCCTCTCGGCTACCGTCTTGATGTTCAAAAGGTGCTTGACCCCAACGTTTTCGGAAACGCTGTTTCCGCCCCAGCTTCCGCAGCCGAGGGTGAGCGAGGGGGTAAGGTCGAAGTTGTAGATATCACCGATACCGCCGTGCGAGGCGGGGGTGTTTACGATAATGCGGCAGGTCTTCATCTCAGCGGCAAAGCGGTCGATAAGCTCGCGCCTTTTCACCGCGTCGAGGAAGATAGAGGAGGTGTGACCATAGCCGCCGTCCGCGATAAGCTTTTTCGCTTTAGTAAAAGCGTCGTCGATATCGTTCGCTTTATACATAGCGAGCACGGGCGAAAGCTTTTCGTGCGCGAACTCCTCGTCGAGCTCAACGCTTGAAACTTCGCCGATAAGAATCTTCGTAGAGGCGGGAACCTCAACGCCCGCGAGCGTCGCTATCGTCGCCGCGCGCTGACCGACAATCTTCGCGTTTAGCGCGCCGTTAATTAGAATTGTCTTTCTCACCTTTTCCGTTTCGGTGGGGCTTAAGAAGTAGCAGCCGCGCGCCGCGAATTCTTCTTTAACCGCGTCGTAAACGTTCTTATGAACAATAACCGACTGTTCGGACGCGCAAATCATACCGTTATCGAAGGTCTTGGAATGAATTATAGAGTTTACGGCGAGCACTACGTCAGCGCTCTCGTCAATTATCGCGGGGGTATTGCCCGAGCCCACGCCCACGGCGGGCTTGCCGCTCGAGTACGCCGCCTTGACCATACCCGGTCCGCCCGTAGCAAGAATAATATCCGCTTCACGCATAAGGAAGTTTGTCATATCGAGGCTCGGCAGGTCTATCCAGCCTATTATTCCCTCAGGCGCGCCTGCCTTTACCGCCGCGTCCAGCACTATCTTCGCCGCCGCCACGGTGCATTCCTTTGCGCGTGGGTGGGGACTTACAATAATGCCGTTCCTCGTCTTTAGAGCGAGAAGCGTCTTGAATATCGCGGTTGACGTTGGGTTGGTTGTGGGTATTACCGCCGCTATCACACCGATAGGCTCGGCAATACGCATAGTTCCGAACGCCTTGTTCTCCTCAATTATGCCGCAGGTTTTCGTGTCCCTGTAGGCGTTATAGATATATTCGGCGGCATAGTTGTTCTTAATAACCTTATCCTCTACTACGCCCATTCCCGTTTCCGCCACCGCCTGCTTCGCGAGCGGAAGCCGCGCCATATTCGCCGCTATTGCCGCCGCTTTAAAGATAGCGTCTACCTGCTCCTGCGAGAAGCGCGCGTATTCCTCCTGCGCCTGTCTTACCTTCGCCAAAAGGTTTTCAAGCCCTTTAACGCTGTCGGTTATGGGGTAAACCTTTTCTCTCATAATGCGTCACCTCACTGCTTTCTTTCCTGTCCTTGTTAAAATTATAACACAGTTCTTTTGTTTTGTGAAATATTTATCAATATTTCGTAGGCTTGTACAGTATTTTTCACCGAAGGGTTTCAAAAGCTACCGAAACGCCTACGGTTTTGCTCGGTTTTGTTACATTTGCACCCGTTTTCTTCACAAAAGGCGCCTTTCGCGAAAAACACTTTAATATGTTTAGTATTTCCTATAAACTGTATTTATACTGTTTTAAAAGGAAGCTACCGCTTTCTTTCCCGCTTATACCTGCCCGGTGTAACGCCGTACTCCTTCTTAAAACAATCGATAAAATAGCTTTGGGAGGAGAAGCCGAGCATTGTCGCCGCCTCGGCGCTTGTAAGCCCGCCCGTGTCCATTAGCGCCCTCGCCTCAGAAAGCTTAGCCTTCATTATGTATGCGCTTAACGTTATGCCCATCTCGCTGTGAAAGCGCCGAGAGAGGTTGCCGCTCGACACGCCGCAGAATTTCGCAAGCTCGCGCAGTCCGAGGCTTTCGTGCAGGTGTCCGCTAATATAAGATATACAGCGGTTTACGGCGCGCGTCTTTCCCTTCTTGCATTCGGATATCCGCTTGGTTAGATAAAGCACCATCTTAGAGAGCTCATAATTTATCTCATCCGCGTCGTTAAGCGAGTCGATTTTTAAAATAAACTCGTCGCTCATAGAGTATGCCTCCACCTCGGGTAGCCCCGCTTCAATCGCTACGCGGGTCGCAAGGGTCATAAAGGTAACGGCGGTGTACTGCGCTTGGCGCACGTCGTTCGTGGACAGGTTTCCCACCGCGCCGCCCTCAAAAAAGAGTCCGCTTTCTATTAGACAGGAAACGCTCTCGACGTCCCCCCTTTCGAGTAGCGACATAAAGCCCCGCTCCATTTCGTAGGGGTTTCGCTTAAACTCTCCCTAACGCTCAAGGAAGGCAAGGTTGCTTTTCTCTTTTGTAACGCGATTTATTCCGTTAAGTTTTATGTTTTTCATGCACTTAGGATAGCACAAAGCAAACAAAAGGTCAAAATCTTTATATTTTTAACAACACTTTGATATTTATTGAGGTTTTCTGTGACTATAATCGTTGTAGAAACGGCGGTTCAGAGGTTGAACGCCGAAATTTTACGGAGGGATAAAAAGAAATGGAAGAAAAACAAACCGCGAAGCCGATTAAGAAGAGCAAAATCGGCTTTATGACGACGGGCGGCGAGCGTTTCTCATACGGTCTCTACTTCGTCGGTCAGAACATCTTTTACGTGTTCATCTATTTGTATCTGTCGGTATTCTTTACCGACGTGGGCATCCCGGCGCTCACCGTTGCGGGCATAGCGCTCGCGGTCAAGGTATGGGACGCGGTAAACGACCCTATCTTCGGCGGCATTATTGACAAGGTGCGCTTCAAGAAGGGTAAGTTTTTACCGTGGCTGCGCCTCTCGCTTATAGCAATTCCTATAGCTACGGTACTTATCTTCGCTATTCCCACAAGCCTTTCACTTACCGCTAAGATTGTCTGGGCGGTACTCGCGTACGTCCTTTGGGACACGGCTTACACCATCTGCGACGTACCTATCTTCGGACTTGTAACGGTAATGACCGATAACCAGAACGAGCGTACAAGCCTTATGGCTATAGGACGCGTAGCGGCTATGGTCGCGAGTATGGTCGTGGCGCTCGGTGTTCCGTCCGTCCGCGAGGCGATAGGCGGCTGGCTTCCCACCATAATTATTCTTTCGGTTGTAGCTCTTATCACAATGGTTCCCGTCTGCTTCAAGGCGAAGGAGCGCATTCAGCCGCAGGAAAACGAAAAGGGCGTATCCTTCAAGGAGATGTTTAAATATCTCGGAAAGAACAAGTATCTGCTTCTCTTCTACCTCGCGCTTTTCATCTCCTATTCGACAAATATAGCGAGCACGCTCGGTATGTACTTCGCTCGCCACTGTCTCGGCGCTGAAAAAATGCAGTCGCTGCTTTCCCTCGCGTCGCTCATACCCTCAATTGTGCTCGGTATGTTTATTCCAAAAATCTGCAAAAAGGTCGATAAGTTTGTGTTATACTTCTGGTCGACCGTCGCGGTTATCGGGCTTGGCTTAATTCAGTATGTTATAGGCTATTCAAACGTCGGTATATTTATGGTGCTGACATTCCTAAGAGGGCTTCCGCTCGGAATAACCACGATACTTATGTTTATGTTCACCCCAGACTGCGCAGAATACGGCAGATACAAAACGGGCATTAACGCGACGGGAATTACCTTCGCGATACAGACCTTCTCGGTTAAGCTGATGACCGCGGTTTCCACGGCGCTTACCACCTTCCTTCTCGCTATGATAGGCTTTGTCGAGGGTGAGGGCGCGGTTCAGCCCGAGGGCTTTGCGGGTAAGCTTTGGTTCCTCTACGCGCTCGTTCCCGCAATCGGCGCGGCGATATCCTTAATAATTCTTCGTATGTATAAGCTTCGCGACAAGGACGTACAGGTTATGGCAAAGTGCAACGCGGGCGAAATCACGAAGGAGGAAGCCGAAGCTCAGCTCGGCGGACGATACAACTAAAACAAAAGCTACACTAACCGCGGATATCGCAGACAAGGCGTTTGCGGTATCCGCGTTACTGTAAGGAGAGAAATATGGATTATTACAAACAAGCTGTAAAGCTCGTGGGAGAAATGAGCTTAGAGGAGAAGGCTTCACTTTGCTCGGGCGAGGACTTCTGGCACCTTAAAGCCATAGAGCGGCTTTCACTGCCGTCCGTAATGGTAACGGACGGTCCTCACGGACTAAGAAAGCAGAACGCCGACGCCGACCAGCTCGGTATTAACGACAGCGCGCCCGCTACCTGCTTTCCCGCTGAGTGCGCCACCGCCTGCTCCTTCGACGCGGAGCTTACCCGCAAAATCGGCAAGGCGATAGGCGAGGAGTGTCGCGAGGAGAACGTCGCGGCTGTGCTCGGTCCCGGCGTAAACATTAAGCGAAGCCCCCTATGCGGCAGAAACTTTGAATACTTTTCCGAAGACCCGCTCGTTGCGGGCGAACTCGCGGCGGGCTTTATAGAAGGTGTGCAGTCTCAAAACGTTGGCACCTCGCTAAAGCATTACGCCGTAAACAACCAAGAAACAAGGCGGATGACAACCGAATCGGTGGTGGACGAGCGGGCGCTTTTTGAGATATATCTTCCCGCCTTTGAAGCCGCCATAAAGAAGGCACAGCCGTGGACGGTGATGTGCTCCTACAACAAGCTCCGCGGAGAATACGCGAGCGACAGCCGCTTTCTTCTTAACGACGTACTTCGCGAGCGGTTCGGCTTTACGGGGCTTGTCGTTAGCGACTGGGGCGCGACAAATAACCGCGTAGCGGGCGTTAATGCTGGTATGGACCTTGAAATGCCCGCTGTGTCCCGCGCAAACGACAAGGCTATAGTCGCGGCGGTGAAAAGCGGAAACCTTACGGAAGAAGAGTTAGACCTCTGCGCCGCACGAGTGGTTGAGTTTATCCTAAAATCAAAAGCCCGCAAGGCTATGACCTACGACAGAGCCGCCCACCATAAGCTTGCGAGAGAGGCGGCGGCGGCTTCCGCCGTGCTTCTTAAAAACGAAAATAAATTACTTCCGATTAAAAAGGGCAAAACAATAGCCGTTATAGGCGCTATGGCGGAGAAGCCGCGCTATCAGGGCGCGGGCAGCTCAAAGATTAACCCCAACCGAGTAGACAGCGCGCTTGACGAGCTTCGCGCGGCAGGCTTCGGCTTTGATTACGCCGCGGGCTACGAGCTCTCTTCGGATAGACCAAGCGAAGAGCTTATACACGAAGCGTGTGAGGCGGCACGCGACAAGGACTATGTCCTCATCTTCGCGGGGCTTCCCGACAGATACGAGTCGGAGGGCTTCGACAGAAAAACGATAGATATGCCGTCGAGCCACACCGAGCTTATACGGCGGGTGTTTCAGGTTAACCCGCATATCGCCGTAGTTTTACAATGCGGCAGCGTGGTAGAATGCGAATGGGAAAGGTACGCAGAAGCGATACTTCTCTCCTACCTCGGGGGTGAGGCTACCTGCGGCGCGGCTGTTGACCTTTTAACGGGTAAGCTTAACCCCTCAGGAAAACTCGCGGAGAGCTGGTGCTATAAGCTTTCAGACTGCCCGAGCTATAAATACTTCCCGGGCTATGGGCGAAGCGTAGAGTACCGCGAGAGCATCTTCGTTGGCTACCGCTACTATGACACGGCGAAAAAGTCGGTTCGATACCCCTTCGGCTACGGACTCTCCTATACTTCGTTTAAGTACGGCAAGACGACGCTCAGCAAGAAGAAGCTGAACGATAACGAGGAGCTGAGCGTTACCGTAGAGGTGACGAATGAGGGCGCCTTAGACGGCGCGGAGACTGTACAGCTTTATGTCGCGCCGAAAAACAGCAAGCTTTTGCGCCCCACGCAGGAGCTTCGCGCTTTTAAAAAGGTTTTCCTAAAAGCGGGCGAAACCGCTACGGTTTCCCTCACCCTCACCCCTCGCGCCTTTTGTTACTTTGACGTTAACGCGCACGAATGGGCGGCAGAGAGCGGCGACTACGAAATCCGCGTCGGCGCTTCGAGCCGCGATATTAAGTCTATCTGCACCGTTAGCGTAACGGCTAAAAATGAAGCGTCCACTTTCGACTATGAAAAGAACGCGCCGAGCTACCTCGATTTATCAAACGGCGTAGATATTAAAGACGCGGAGTTTGCCGCGCTTATAGGAGCGCCGCTTCCGCCGCGCGAGAAGACGAAGCGCGAGCCACACACGGTTAATTCCACTATCGCCGAGATACAGGACCGCTTCTTCGGGCGGGTGCTCGCAAAGGCTATGAAGAAAAAGAGCGAGCAGCTTATGGGCGACAACGAGGATATGAAGCTTATGGTAAGCGCTATGCTTGAGGAAGCGCCGCTTCGTATGCTGCTTATGACGGGCGGAGACGCTATGAGCCCCGAAAAGCTTAATGGAATAGTTGAAATACTAAACGGACACCCCATAAAGGGCTTTAAGCTGATGACTACAAAATAGTTTTTCCTCTTAAAAAAGGAAGAGCCGCTTCTTAGGAAGCGGCTCTTTCGCTATTAAAAATACTCTATTTACTTGCCGTTAAAACTATCGTCTCTCCGTCTGTGAGTACGAGCTTTCCATCGGCGCTGAATTCCTCGCATTGTTTAGCAAATAGCCTATAATTTCCGTGTATAGGAATGTTGTTTGTTGCGCCTATCATATTCGCGACCTCGCTCGCTTCCTCAGGTCCCATATTGTATTCGCCGTCTACGGGGTACATAGCGTAGTCAATATGCTTGCCAATTATCGTTTTTAGTCCGTCACTCCTTGAGGTGTCGCCCGCGTGGTAAACGCTCACGCCGTCCACTGTGACTATGTAGCCTACGCAGTTTGTTACCGAATGGTTTATATTGCCGCCTGAGGGAACAGTCTCAACTTTGATGTTACCGAAATCATAAGACTTATACTCGCCGTCAACCAACGCGTCGCTCCACTTAATAATTTCGCAGCCCTCGTTCTGGGTGCAGATTGAGGGGTCGTTGTGGTCGCTGTGCTCGTGCGTAATCAGAATATAGTCGGCAGGCTCCGAATAATCGCCTAACGGATAATATGGGTCAATGTAAATTACCTTGCCCTCTTTTGTTACAAGCTTCACACTCGCGCGACCGATGAATGTAAGTGTGGTTTCGCCCTTCACGCTTCCGCTTGTGGGATTTGAAGCCCCTTGAGTATTTTCAGATAATTGATTCGGAACGTTCTTCATGTTTCCGATAAAGAATGCAGCAACCGCCGCAACCGTTAGAATAACCGCCGCAGTCACAATTAGTATCGTCCTTCCTTTTTTACTTATCTTCGGTTCCTTCTTGTCCATATCTCCTCCTTAGGTGTTCTTCATAATGGTGTTCTCTACAATGTTCGCCGCCTTCTCGCAGGTATCAAGCGAGATTTCAAGCGATTCGAATATGCTGAGCCACACTATTTTTTCCTCAACCGAGTTTTTCTCGGTAAAAAGTCTTCTTACTGCCGCCGCGTAGATTTCGTCGCCACGGCTTTCTATCGTGTTTACGCCGATTATTGACTTTTCTATCGTTTCTGATTTCTTGAAGTTGCGGAATTCCTTCGCTACGCTTTCAAAGAGCTCGCACGCCTCTACAACGAGCTTGGAAAGCTCCTTCGCCTCTGGACGTAGCGCGGACACGTCATACATATATATGCGGCGGATAACCTCCTCCACCGCGTCCACTATATCGTCTATCGCCTGCGCGAGCGCGGAGATATCCTCAAGCTCGATAGGGGTCATAAACTCGTGCGCAAGGCGGTTGGTAAGCTCGTGCTTAAGCCCGTCGGCGCGGTTCTCTATCTTCTGCATAGCCTTTACATGGACGGGCACCTTCGCCTTGTCAAACTTCTCAAGACAGCCGCAAAGATACTTTGCTTCCTCGCTCGCCGCCGCGGCACATTCCTCAAATCTTTTGAAATAGTCAAATTCTTCCTTATGTTTAAAAAGTCCCATTGTATCCCTCCGTTAAAATATCAGCATAAATAGCTTAGCCACAAGGTATCCCATTAAACCGCAACCGGGGAAGGTGAGCACCCACGCGAGCGCCATCTCCTTTACAATCTTCCAGTTTATCGCTGAAAGACGCTTGGACGCGCCCACACCCATTATCGCGGTGGTTTTTGTGTGCGTCGTGCTTACGGGTATTCCCGCGACGGAAGAAAGCAGAAGGCACGCCGCGCCGCTTAGGTCCGCCGCAAAGCCCTGATAAGGCTCAAGGTGAACCATATCAAGCCCCACCGATTTAATAATTCTGTATCCGCCTATTGAGGTACCGAGCGACATAACGAGCGAACATAAAATCATAAGCCAAAGAGGTATTGAAAAGTCGGTTACGCCTGCGTTTCCGCTTGCGAGCGCAATGCCGAGCATAAAGACGCTCATAAACTTCTGACCGTCCTGCGCGCCGTGCATAAACGCCATAGA
>CAYWJF010000060.1:0-9481 GCA_964458545.1 uncultured Oscillospiraceae bacterium
GCCTATCGGGCAGTGAATGATGTTGCTCTTGTCAAGACGGTACTCTATCTTACCTGCCTTCGCGTCGGTTACTGCCTTCGCGGCGTCGGGAGAAACGGTGCCAGCCTTGGGGTTAGGCATAAGTCCGCGGGGTCCTAAAACCTTACCGAGACGTCCTACCACGCCCATCATGTCGGGAGTAGCGATAACAACGTCGAAATCCATGAAGTTTTCCTTCTGAATCTTTTCGGCAAGCTCTTCCGCTCCGACGATTTCAGCGCCGGCAGCCTCAGCCGCCTTAGCCGCGTCGCCCTTAGCGAAGACGCAAACTCTTACCTTTTTACCTGTGCCGTTGGGGAGGATAACCGCGCCACGAACCTGCTGGTCGGCATGGCGGCTGTCAACGCCCAAGCGGATATGAATTTCAACTGTCTCGTCGAACTTTGCCTTAGCGGTCTTGCAGCAGATGTCGCAAGCCTCTGTGGTGTCGTAAAGCTTTGTGCGGTCTATGAGCTTTGCGCTCTCAACGTAATTCTTACCGTGTTTCATTCTCTTAGCCCTCCTCTACTGTTACGCCCATGCTGCGCGCTGTGCCCGCTATCATACTCATAGCGGCTTCAACCGTCGCGGCGTTGAGGTCGGGTTTCTTGAGCTCGGCTATTTTACGCAAGGAGTCCTTGGAGATAGTCGCAACCTTTGTCTTGTTGGGTACGCCCGAACCGCTCTCTATATTGCACTCCTTTTTGATGAGTACAGCCGCGGGGGGCGTCTTTGTTACGAACGTAAAGGAGTGGTCCGCGTAAACTGTAATTACGACGGGGATAATCATTCCGTTTTCGTTCTTTGTGCGCTCGTTGAAGTCCTTCGTGAACGCCATAATGTTAACTCCGTGCTGACCGAGTGCCGGTCCTACGGGGGGAGCCGGTGTTGCCTTGCCGGCGGGAATCTGAAGCTTGATGTAGCCTATTACCTTCTGAGCCATTTTTAATACCTCCGAATAAGTGGTGACGCGGAACGCATAGAATATTTGCGCCCCTCCCACAAGAACGCCCTGACCTTCGGACGCCCTTTCTAAAAGCTTCGTTTGAAGCCTCTATACTGGTTAAAGCGGCGTTGCTTCGCCGATTTCAAGCTCAGCCGAGGTTTCGCGCCCAAACATGGACACCTTTACCTTGACCTTCTGCTTTTCCTTATCAATCTCCTCAACCGTGCCCACAAAGCCCGAAAGAGGACCGCCGACGATTTTTACATTGTCGCCTACGGCGTAATCGATAATAATTTCTCTGGATTCGACACCGAGCCTGTCTACCTCTTCCTGTGTAAGGGGTATGGGCTTGGTGGTTGTTCCGACAAAGCCCGTAACGCCGCGCGTATTGCGAACAACGTACCAAGACTCGTCGGTCATCGTCATCTTTACGAGAACGTAGCCGGGGAATATCTTGCGCTCAATCTCCTTGCGCTTGTTATCCTTAACCTCTACTACCTTCTCTGTCGGAATAATTATCTCTTCAATTAAATCTTGAAGCCTGCGGTTCTCAACCATCTTTTCGAGGTTGGTCGCCACCTTGTTTTCATATCCCGAATAGGTATGCACGACGTACCATTTTGCGGTATCAGACATAATCTATACCACCTTAAAACGCGCTTAAGAGCAGGTTGCGAAGCGCAGAGAACCCTGTATCGAGCCCCCAGATAACCACGGCGAAAATAACAATCATGGTAAGAACGACAACTATGTTGTTCCATACCTGCTTTCTCGACGGCCAGACTATCTTTTTGAACTCGCCCCAAGTATCGCGAAAATACTTGCCTAAGCGCGGACCCGCCTTCTTTGTGGTGGCGGCGGCTTTTGCTTGCTTGTCAGCCATAATTCGTCTCGCCTTTCTTACTTTGTTTCGCGATGAAGAGTATGCTTACGGCAGAAAGGACAATACTTGTTAAACTCTATTCTGTCGGGAGTATTTTTCTTGTTCTTCATCTTGTCGTAGTTGCGCTGCTTGCACTCTGTGCACGCCAGTGTAATTTTGACTCTCATTTTATCGGCACCTCCGTTATTTAACCGCCGTTTCGCGGTCATCTGCCTCCCTCTGCAGGAAAAAAGTGCGTAAAAAAAGCGCACAAAAAAATAAACCTGACAAAGAGGTAAGCTAACTATATCACCTTTGCCCCTCATAAGTCAATGATTATTTGCGGTAATTTATGAATTTTTGCTTTTTCTGATGAAATATATTATAATACGAAAGTTACAATATGGGAAGTATAAATTAAGTATATTACATAGAGGTGTTTTTGCATGTCCAAGAGAAAAATAGCCGTTATCTTCGGCGGCGTATCGAGCGAGCATGAGGTTTCGCTGCTTTCTACGGCAAGCGTGCTTCGCAATATTCCCCGCGAGCGCTTCGATACCGTTAACGTAGGAATTACAAAGGACGGACGCTGGTTTCGCTACGACGGCGAAATTGAAAATATAGAAAACGGCGAGTGGGAAAGGGACAACGATAAGCTTACGCCCGCCTCTGTCTCCCCTGACCGCGCGGTGCACGGGCTTGTATATATGGGAAAGAACGGCGGCTATGCCACCGAGCATATCGACGCGGCGTTTCCCGTGCTTCACGGAAGAAACGGCGAGGACGGCACCATTCAAGGGCTTTTCACCCTTGCAGGTATTCCCTTTGTCGGCTGCGACCTGCTTTCAAGCGCCGTTTGTATGGATAAGGCGGTAACGAACGCATTGCTCGACCATTTCGGTATAAAGCGCTGCGCTTGGCGCTCGGTGCTTAAAAAGGATATGGATAAATTCGACGGCATAGAAAGAAATCTTCGCGCCGAGCTTTCCTACCCTATGTTCGTTAAGCCCGCGAACGCGGGTTCATCTGTTGGAATAACCAAGGCGCATAACAAGGAAGAGCTGCTTGAAGCGTTTTCTATAGCCTTCCAGCACGATAAAAAAATTGTTGTGGAACGAAATGTAGTTGGCAAGGAGCTTGAGGTTGCGGTGCTCGGCAACGACAACCCGATTGCCTCCGAAGTTGGCGAAATTGTTCCCTGTAACGAGTTTTACGACTATGACGCAAAATACCTCGCTGGCACAAGCGAAACGCTTATTCCCGCGCGTATAACGGCGGAGCAGTCAAATACTATCCGCGAAACAGCCGTTCGCGCCTATACCCTGCTGGGTTGCGCGGGGCTTACCCGCGTAGACTTTTTACTTGAAGAAGCAACGGGCGAAATTTACCTTAACGAGCCGAACACGATACCGGGCTTCACCTCAATAAGTATGTACCCGAAGATGATGGAGCATTCCGGTGTGCCCTATTCCGAGCTTATCGCTAAGCTTATAGATTTCGCGGTGGAACGCACGGAGGAAGTATAATGGATTCTCGCGCGATAGGTATCTTTGATTCCGGCTTCGGCGGTCTTACGGCGGCGCGCGAGGTTATTGACCTTGCGCCGAACGAGGATATCGTCTTTTTTGGCGACAACGCCAGAATACCCTACGGAACAAAGACCGCGTCGATAATAACTAAATACTCCTTACAGGATATCTCCTTTCTCCTATCGCGCGACGTAAAGCTTATTATAGTCGCCTGCGGCACCGTTTCCTCGACCCTCGCGGAGGAATACGCGCGGCGCGTACCCGTGCCCTATATAACGGTAATTGAGCCGACAGCTCTCGCGGCGAAGAAAGCGACAAGGAACAAGAGGATAGGCATTCTCGGCACGGCGGCAACCGTCAGAAGCGGCGCGTTCGAAAACGCACTTTCTGCGCTCGACCCCAAAATAGAAACAGTTTCGGTCGCCTGCCCGCTCTTCGTTCCGCTCGTCGAGAACGGTTACATTCAAAAGAACTGCGAGATAACGCGGCTTGCCGCCGCCGAATACCTCGCGCCGCTAAAAAAGGCGGGCGTTGACACGGTAATACTCGGCTGCACCCATTACCCGCTCATAAGCGAGGTTATTTCCGACCTAATGGGAAGCGACGTAACGCTTATTGACTCTGGCTTTGAAACCGCGAAGTACGCGGTGGAGCTACTAAAGAAAAAGAACCTTCAAAACGAAAGCGGCGGAGTTCTTCGCTTTTACACCTCAGACAACGCCGAGGACTTCGCGCGGGGCGCAAAGCTCTTTATGGGAGACAGTCTTCCCGAAAAGGCGGAAACTGTCGCGATAGACAGCGTTCCCGTAAACCCATTGTTAACTAAATAGGAGAAATGATGAAAGAGGACTATCTCATAACAATAGACGGCATACAGCGAAGCGACACCGATGAGGACAAGCTTTCGCTCACCACCGTGGGCAGCTTCTACCGAAGAAAGGGCGACTACTTTATTGTGTATAAGGAGTCGAAGGCGACGGGCTTTGACGGCGACATTACAACGCTTCAGGTCGAAGCCAACAAGAAGGTTACCATGCGCCGTAAGGGTAAGACGAATTCTGAGCTTACCATTGAGCGCGGGCAGAAGCACCTTTGCCACTACGACACGGGCCACGGCAACTTTGTCGTGGGTATACTTGCAAAGCATATTGAAAACAACCTGAACGAAAGCGGCGGAAAGCTTAGTCTTTCCTACGCGCTCGATATAAATTCCAACGCCGTTTCCGAAAACGAGCTTAACATTACCGTAAGGGAGACTGAAACCAATGCTTAACCCCGTAGCCGCGGCAAAGGACGCCGCAAAGCAAGCGATACTAAACGCTTATTCCTCCGCTGTAAAGAAGGAGCTTCTGCCGCAAGCGGAGCTTCCCGATTTTGTCGTGGAGATACCCGCCGAAACCTCCCACGGAGATTTCGCGATAAACCTTGCGCTTGTCGGCGCGAAGGCGTTTCGTCTTCCCCCGCGCAAGATAGCCGAAACTCTCGTTTCAGAGCTTTCGCTCGACGGCACGATTTTCGACCGCGCCGAGGTTGCGGGACCGGGCTTTATAAATCTTTTCCTTAATAATAAGTACTACGGCGACGTTGTTAGCGCGGTTTTGACCGAGGGCGAAGGCTACGGCAAGGTGGATTATGGCAAGGGTCAGCGATATAACGTGGAGTTTGTTTCGGCGAACCCGACGGGACCTATGCACCTCGGCAACGCGCGCGGCGGAGCGCTCGGCGACTGCCTTGCAAGCGTGCTTGAAGCGGCGGGTTACGACGTTACGCGCGAGTTTTACGTGAATGACGCGGGCAACCAGATAGAAAAGTTCGCTCTCTCGCTCGACGCGCGGTATATGTCCCTTTACCGTGAGGGGATTGAATTCCCCGAGGACGGTTACAAGGGCGAGGATATCCTTGTACGCGCGAAGGAATTTGCCGAGATACACGGCGACAGCTTTGTGGAAAAGCCCGCTGAGGAGCGCAAGAAAGCGCTTGTAGATTACGCTTTGCCGAAGAACGTAGAGGGGCTTAGAAGCGACCTGCACCGCTACCGCGTAGATTACGACGTATGGTTCTTTGAAAGCCTTCTTCATAACGAGGGCGCGGTTAAGATGGTTATTGATAAACTGACCGAAAACGGCTACACCTACGAAAACGAGGGAGCGCTTTGGTATAAGGCGACGGCGTTCGGCGCAGAGAAGGACGAGGTGCTCGTTCGCGCTAACGGAATACCCACCTATTTTGCCGCTGATATCGCCTACCACTACAACAAGTTTGTAGTTCGCGGCTTTGAGCGCGCTATTAACGTATGGGGCGCCGACCACCACGGTCACGTCGCTCGCCTAAAGGGCGCAATGGACGCGATAGGACTTGACGGAAGCAAGCTTGATATTGTACTTATGCAGCTCGTGCGGCTCGTCCGCGACGGCGAGCCCGTAAGGATGAGTAAGCGCACGGGAAAGGCAATTACCCTTACCGACCTTCTTGAAGAGATTCCTATAGACGCGGCGCGCTTCTTCTTTAATCTCCGCGAGCCGAAGAGCCACTTTGATTTCGACCTCGACCTCGCCGTAAGCGAAAGCTCGGAGAACCCCGTTTACTACGTCCAGTACGCGCACGCGAGAATATGCAGCATCCTTAAAAACCTAAAGGCTGAGGGCGTGGATATAGACTCGGCAAAGAACGCCGACCTCTCTCTTTTAAAGGAGCCCGACGAAATCTCACTTATTAAGCATATCTCGCTGCTTCCCGGCGAAATAACCGCGGCAGCGAAGGAATATGACCCCGCGCGGATTACAAGGTACACGGTTGACCTCGCTACGGCATTTCACCGCTTCTACACAAGCTGCCGCGTAAAGGACGCCGATATGTCGCTCTGCCTTGCGCGTACCGCGCTTTGCGTAGCCACAAGACAGGTGCTTCGCAACTGCTTAACCCTTCTTAAAATAACAATTCCCGAAACTATGTAGCTTCGAGAATAATTAGTTTCTTTTAGCCGTATCTGTCCGCAAACAGCGGTATTATTGAAAGGAAGAAAGAATATGAGCAACAACCCTTACGCTAACAGAGCCCAGCAGAACAACGGACAACCGCAGAAAAAAGGCGGCGGCTGTATCGGCGTTATAGTGTTCATAATTATTATCGGTGCCTCCGCTTTCAGCGAGATTGGCGAAGACGCGTTATATGTTTTTATTCCGCTTCTTATAGCGGTGGGAGTCGTAGGCGCTATTATCTTCGCCGTCACCAAGGCGGTAAAAAGCACTCAGAACGCTCAAGGCACACAGTATCCGCAAAATGCCTACCGTCCTGTTCAGAATCAGCGCCCTATGTCTAATGCTTACCCCGTAAACCCCGCAAGGAACGCTGACGCACACCTTTGCGACCCGGGCGCACATAAAGGCACTACATTTAAGGAAACTCGCTATTTTGACGCAATACAAGAGATGGAGCCGGGCTACAAGCAGGATACCTCCGTTCCTCCTCTTATCAAAAGCCGCTTTAACGCGCGAATAAGACGTCTTACACCAGAACAGCTAAGACGCAAACGCGAGGAGCTGCACGACCTTCTTAACGCGGGAATAATAACCCCCTCGGAATTCCGTGATAAGATGGACGAGTATGACGATTAAAGCAAGAAACAACAAAACCGAGCGCATAAGCGCTCGGTTTATTTTATATCGGTAAGTCCCAAAATATAATCCGCGGAGACCTTATAGAAAACGCACAGCGTCTTTAAGTGCCGAAGCGGTAGCTCATTCGCGCCGCGCTCATATCTTGCGTACATCGTCTGTGAGGTACCAAGCACCTTCGCAATCTCCTCCTGTGTGAGGTCTTTGTCCTCACGAAGGTCTCTGAGTCTCTTAATACATTCCACCGTTCGCCCTCCCCATAAAGAGTGGCTAAATGGTATCATAGTAAATATCTTTACTGTTGACTTTAGTAAATATTTTTACTAATATGGTAGAAGTAATAAATATACTTAACGGAGGAATTATATGAAAAGAACCGTATCGATAATACTGATTCTCGTTCTTTTACTCACTCTTTGTTCCTGCAAGGCGAACAGATACGAGAAGCTTTTAGAGGAAGCCATGACCTTTTCAGACGAAGGCTCGGGTAACGAGGCAATTGCCGCCTGCACCGAGGCAATTGAGCTTATGCCTGAAAACTACGAGGCTTACGGTGCGCGCGGAAATCTTTTCAAAGCTAACGGTCAGCTCGACGAAGCCATAGCGGACTATGACGCTGCCATCGGAAATTCGGGTGACGCCGCCTATTATAATGAAGCGAAGGCGGAAGTCTACTACGATAAAAAAGACTATGAGCAGTCAATCACCGCGGCGCAGCTTGCTATAAAAGCGGGTGGAGATGAGGAAGCCTTGAAAAGCAAAATATCCGACTGGGCGCACGAATGGGCGGGTGAATTGAACAATAACGAAGAATACGAAAAGGCAAATCAAGTTTTGCTCGATTACTACGACGAGGTCGTAACTGTTGAGGGCTCTTGCTTTCTATTCTGGGAGTATGGAAAATATGCCGACATCTATAACTACTACTTTAGTGACAGCTATAAAGATTCTATAATCGATGCTCAAAGATATGTAACCGGTTATAACCCCTACGGAATTGAGTTCACCGAACCTATACAGCTTTCGGACGAGCTCGGCGGAGAAACGGTAGCCTATACGGAGTGTCGCATCAATGACTCAAAGGGAGAATGCGTTGACTTTCATAATCCAGAAGTACATACTTACAGGGGTTACTTTAGTGATTTAGGTTTGCCCAGCGGCGAGTGGATAACGGATATGTGGTATCATTTTTCGGAAAAGCAGGATTATAGCGAAAGTTACGGTTCTGCATACAGCAGTATTGATGCGTATGTGCTTTGTTTCTCACCATATGAGTTTACTATTCTCGAAATAGTAGACTAAACTAAGTTTTAAAAAGAAGCGTAAAAAAAGCCCGACGAAACCGTCGGACTTTTCTGTAACAATTCAGTCGTAATACCTCATAGAAGCTATCACCTTGCCCAGTACCGTTACCTCGTCGGTAATTATCGGCTGGAAGGCGGGGTTTTCGGCGCGGAGCTCTATATGTCCGCCCGTTTTGTAGATACGCTTTACCGTTGCCTCGTCGCCTATAAGCGCGACGACTATCTCGCCGTTCTCCGCCGCTTGCGCCTGCTTCGCGACGATAATATCTCCGTTAAAGATACCCGCATTTATCATACTTTCGCCCTTAACGCGAAGCGCGAAAAGGTTGCTTGTGTCCTTGCGGGTGGTGCTAAAGGGAACGTACTCCTCTATATTCTCCTCGGCGAGAATAGGAATACCCGCCGCAACCGTGCCAACAAGCGGCACCTTAACGGTGTTGCCTTGGTTGCTAAGAGAAATATTGCGTCTTTTACCCTCGGCAATTTTAATCTTGCCCTCCTCCTCAAGCTCGTGGAGCATACGGTGGACGGACGAGGTGGATTTAATTTCGAGCGCCTCACAGAGCTCGCGGACCGTCGGTGGCGCGTCAAAGGTGTTTTCAATTAAGTATTTATATAGCTTGTCTTTCTTTTCGCTCATTTTGCCCCTCCGTGTCAGAACATTTGTTTACAAAGTAATATTATCATAACCCACGGAATTTGTAAAGTAATTTTTCCTAAACTTCTCTTGTTCATAGATTATTTATAGTTGTTTCATAAAATGCTAACTACTCTTGTATATACTGAGAATGTACAAAAGTTAGCCGCAAACTTCGTACAATAGCATTATTCCTCCTCATTAACTGTACCCCTTTTTAAAGGCTCTGTGCAAAGCACAGAGCCTTTATTTTGTCTTATTTACTTTTCAAATACTCTTCCTTCGTGGTTATCACGCAGTTGTTGTCCCTTTCACCGCCGAAGATAACGCGGATAAGTCTCAGCTTTTCGTCGCGGATTAGGTGAAAGCCGTCGAGAAAGACGTCATCGTTCGCGGCGAAGGAGTTGTCAAATTCGAAATCATATACCGTCGCGATTGATTTTAGCTCGTTTTTATAGTATTCCATATAGAGTGGAATATCGTACTTATATATTACGTTGTCCCATACAATCTTGTTGCTGTTCATTATTACAAAGGTAAGCTCTATTCCGTTTTCGTCACAGTAGTCGGC
>CAYWJF010000061.1:0-9455 GCA_964458545.1 uncultured Oscillospiraceae bacterium
AAGCTAACCTTCACGTTCTCTCTTTGCGCGTTGTCGGGAAGCTCGTAGTAGGCATACTCCTTGTGTCCCGTTATAGCCGCGACAATGTTCGAGGGTATAGTCTGTATCTTTGTATTGTACTTGCGAACTACCGCATTGTAGTACTTTCTCGATTCGGCTATCTCGTTTTCGATATTGCCGAGCTGCTCCTGAAGAGCCGTGAACTGGGTGTCAGCCTTAAGGTTAGGATACGCCTCAGCGAGCGCGAAAAGGTTTGTAATAGCGCCGGAAAGCTTTGCGTCAGCCTGTACCTTTTTATTAATGTCAGTTTCCTTTGCTTCGCTTGCTTCTGTTCTAAGCTTTACTATTTCGTCGAGGGTGCTCTTCTCGTGAGCCATATAGCCCTTAACCGACTCGATAAGGTTAGGGATAAGGTCAAATCTCTTTTTCATGTAAACGTCCATGGTGGAGAAGGCCTCAAGTACCATATTGCGAAGCGTTACAAGACCGTTGTTGCAAACGATAAACCAGATAACAAGAAGAATAAGAACCGCGCCGATAATGATAAATGCTGTCATTTTTCTTTCCCCTTTTTTATTCTTAATATATTGATAATACAGTAATTACTACTATAAATCAAGCTTTAAATCATTCTCTTTTATTAGTCCAAACTTTCTTAACGGCCACGCGAAAAGCGGAGTTAACACGGCGGGCAGAACAATGCAGACAAGAACTAAGCCTAACCAATCCATAGCGCCGCCGAAGCTCTCAGCGGAAACCACGCCTATAGGACCGACCAGTCCGCAAGTACCCATACCCGATGCCACCGCAATACCGTTTTCAAGCGCAAAAACACAGGTGGATATCGGTCCCGTTACCGCCGCCGCGAGGGTTGGCGGAAGCCATGTCCACGGGTTCTTTATAATATTGCCCATCTGCAACATTGAGGTTCCAAGCCCCTGCGCCACAAGTCCGCCGAGCTTGTTTTCACGGTAGCTCATAACCGCGAAGCCCACCATCTGCGCGCAACAGCCCGCTGTCGCCGCGCCGCCCGCAAGCCCCACAAGACCTAAGGACGCGCATATAGCCGCCGAGCTAATAGGAAGAGTAAGGATAATTCCCACAATGACCGACACGAGTATTCCCATACCAAAGGGGCGAAGCTCCGTCGCGCTCATAATGAGCGAGCCGAGCGCGTTCATTATCGCCGCCACAGCAGGACCGATTAGAGCGGTAATTCCAAGTCCCGAAAGTATAGTAACTATAGGGGTGACAAGAATATCGACCTTTGTTTCTTTAGACACCACCTTGCCAAGCTCTGCCGCAATTATCGCCGCAAAAAAGGTTCCGAGCGGACCGCCGACGGCGTTTGCTCCGATACCGACAGCGCATAGTGAAAACAGCACAAGCGGCGGACATTTAAGAGCCGCGCCGATAGCCACAGCCATAGCCGCGCCCGTCGCGCCTTTACAGTAGTCAGCTACCGTAACAAGCCACGGAAGCGAAAGCTTGTCACCGAGAGTGCCGATAATCGTGCCGATAAGAAGCGACGCGAAAAGTCCGAGCGCCATACCGCCCATCGCGTCCACAAAATACCGCTTCCAGCTTATTTCAATGCCTTTACGTTCTAAAAAAGCTTTGAAGCCGCCCTTCTTTTTTTCCTCCATTAAAGTATACCCCTTTCAGTTATTACCGCGTCCATTATTACGTCTTCCTTTGAAAGCGGAAGCCGCCGCTCCATAAGTGCCCTTGGACACAGCGCTACCTTATAAATCTCCGCCCTTTTTAAGAAGCGGTCGTAATAGCCGCCGCCCTGCCCTATCCTTCCGCGCCGCTTATCGCAGGCGCTTGACGGGATAACGCCGAGCTCTATCTTTTCTGGCGGTATCTCCTCGTTTTTGTCCGACGGTTCGAGTATTCCGAAATGACCCGCGGAAAGCTCGGAAAAGCTTTTTATTCTTCTCGCGCTCATTATTCCGCCTTCTGCACAAAGCGGAACACAGACCGCCTTACCGTCCGCGAGCGCCGTGTCTATTATATTTTTTGTATCTATCTCTCTATTCGTTCCGACAAAACAGAAGACCGTTTTTGCGTTCTTGTAATATGTCGTATCGGTTAGATTTTTCGCTATCTCACCACTAACCCGCTCGCGAAGCGCCGCGTCGTTGAGAAAATATGACCTTGCCTTTTTTCTGAGCATTCGCTTTTCTTCCTCGCCCGTCGCCGCTATATATCTGCGGATAAACCGTTCAGCCACTACCGTACAAATTGTTATAACGGGTATCATACCGAAGCCCTTTATAACGCGGCTTGAAAGGTAAAGCAAAACGTTATATTCCGAGCCTAAGAACTTAAACATTATGTAAAGCCAGAAGGTATCGAGCACCATACTGCAAAGAAGCGACGAAAGAGCCGCCGCAGAAAGCGCTCGCCAAAGCTTGAATTCTCTTTTATAAAGAAATAGCCCGTAGATAACGCCCGTTAGAAACGCGGAAACGGTAAACCCGGGGAAATATGCACCGACAGGGAAAAGCACCGCACCCAAAAGGTCGCCAAGCCCCGCGACAGCGCCCGCCCACAGCGGACCATACAAAAGTGAAGCAACCACAACGGGCAAAAACGCGAAGCCTATCTTTAAAAGCGGCATAGCCGCCGAGGGAAACCAGAAGGACAAAAAACGAGACAGTACTATCTCGAAAGCGAGCAGAAGCCCCAAAACCACAACCCTTTTAACCTTATAGCTCATCTTTTCCTTCCTCCCATATCCGCCTTGTCAGCGAAAGCACCCGATAACCTCGCTTGCCATATATAACGAGCCGAGCGACAGAACCGCGCCGCCGTGCTCCTTCGCAAGCTCTACTGCTCTGTTAACCGCCTCTGTAACGTTCTTCTCTATGTAAACTTCCTTGCCGAAGACGTTGAGCTTTTCGCCGAGCTCTTCGCACGGAAGCCTTCGGGGGCTGTTCGGCTCGCTTGCCACAAAACGACTCGCTACCTCGTTTATTTCGCCGAGCATTCTGCCGTAATCCTTATCGGCAAGCACGCCTATTAATACGGTAATGTCTTTACCTGAAAGGTATTCCTTTGCCGCCGAAACAGCCGCCGCTATTCCCTGTGGATTATGCGCGCCGTCAAGGATAAATACAGGGTCTTCGTTCAAAAGCTCAAGCCTTGCCTGCCACACGGTTTTCGCGAGTCCCACGCGCAAAGCCTTATCGCCTATATTAAAGCCTTCTTTGTTTAAAACGTCCGCCGCTTCAAGGGCGAGCGCCGCATTTTTAAGCTGGTGTCTGCCAAGCAGAGGGATAAACAAATCCTTGCGCTCTTTATAATCAAATCTCTGACCCTTAAGAGAGCTTTCAAGAAGTTTTATCTCTTCAAAGTCGCATACAGTAAGTCGGCTGTTCCTCTCGGCGCAGGTTTTTCTTAGCACCGCCGCCGCCGCGTCCACTTGAACGTAGCTTGCCGTCGGCACGTTCTCTTTAATAATGCCGCATTTTTCGGCTGCTATCTCTGTAAGGGTACCGCCGAGCTCCTTCATATGGTCAAAGTCTATTGAGGTTATCACCGTAAGCGCGGGCGTTTTTATCACATTCGTCGCGTCCAATCGTCCGCCGAGCCCTACTTCAAGCACAACAATGTCGCAGCCGTTTCGCTTGAAATATTCCATAGCCACGGCGAGAACAATCTCAAACTCCGTCGGAAGGTTCTCCATAGCCTCGGCGTAGTTTTTGACGTACTCCACTACCTCGCATAGCTCTACGTCGCTTATCTCCTCGCCGTTTATCTGCATACGCTCGTTAAAACGGCGGATAAAGGGCGAAATATAAAGTCCTGTCTTGTAGCCCGCTTCTTTCAGTATGCTCGCCGTCATGGCGCAGACCGAGCCCTTGCCGTTCGTACCCGCCACATGAACAAACCGCAAGCTGTCCTGCGGGTTGCCCAAAAGCGCTAAAAGCTCCGTTACGCGCTCAAGCCCGAGCTTACTGCCGCGCCAATTTATCGTATGAATATATTCGAGAGTCTCCGCGTAATTCATCAAAGCTTTGCCGCCCTCTTTGCCGCATATACTACGCTGCGCGCAAGCACAGCCGAGGTAACCGTTCCCACTCCGCCCGGCACGGGGCTTAAGGCGAAGGCACTCTTCTTGCATGCCTCTAAGTCCACGTCGCCGCACAGATTTCCGTCGCCGTCCACGTTTATGCCTACGTCAATTATCACTTGATTAAGCGAAAGGTAGCTTCTGTCCACCATCTTAGGCGAACCCGCCGCCGCTACGATAATATCCGATTGCTTGCATATCTCTTTTATGTCGGTCGTCTTTGTGTGGCAGATAGTGACCGTCGCGTTACGCTTAATTAACATCATAGAAAGGGGCTTGCCGACAACAAGACTTCTGCCTATTACGGCTACTCTTTTGCCAGTAAGCTCAACGCCGTAAAATTCGAGTATCTCTATACAAGCGCGCGCCGTGCAGGGGGAGAAGCCGTCCTCCTTACCCGCGAAAACACCCGCGAGCGACCTATCGGTAATTCCGTCCACGTCCTTGTCGGGGGAAAGTGCCGAGCAGACGGCGGCGTCGTCTATGTATTTCGGAAGAGGGCGCATAATTATTACGCCGTGAACACTCACGTCGTTGTTCGCTCTTTCCACCGCCGTCACCACGTCCTCGGTGTCGCACGCCTTGTCGAGCGCCGACGTTTCGACGTCTATGCCGAGGGTTGAAAACTTCCTTCTAATTCCGTTTTCGTAGGCGACATCGTCCTCCTTTTCGCCTACGCGGATAACAAGCAGCTTCGGGGTTATGCCGTTTTCGCTTAGGTAGTCAATCTCGAATTTAAGATATTCGCCGATAGAATCGGAAACCGCTTTTCCCTTAAATAGCTCCATCTCTTACACCTATCCTTCCAGCTTCTTTTTAACCCTGTCGAATATGTCCCTCGTGAGCTTTTCCGTGTCGCTCAGAATTTTGTTTGCCTTCGTATTAAGCTCTTTTTTTGCCGCTTCGTTCTTCATTGATTTCGTGTTAATGAAGATGTTCAGCGACGCCGCTTTAACCGCGCCTTCACATATCGCCGCTCCCGCCGCCGCGTCGCTTACAGCCATAACGCTGCCCTTTTCGGCGAAAACCTCTATAATCTCGGCGGCGCTCGCTATCTCCTTCATAATTTCAAGCGGCACAACGCTCGCTTCGTAAAGCGCGGCTTCCATAACCGTATCCTTATGCTTCTTCTCTTCGTCGGTGCCATATGGCAACATATACGCCTTCGCAAGCGGCTCGAACGCCCTCGCGTCCGCGTCGGCAAGCATAAGAAGCCTTGAGGAAACGCCGTCTATCTTTGCTTTGAGCGCCGATATCTCATCCTCAACGTCAGCGTACTTTTTCTTGCCTATCGTCAGCGACGCCACCATAGAGCCGAGTGACGCCGCCACCGCGCCGCAAAGCGCGGACGCACCGCCGCCGCCCGGGGTGGGCGCTTTACTTGAAAGCAACGATATAAAATCCTCTATTTTTTCCTTTTGTACCGACATAGCTTCTCCTTAAAACAGACCGCTTATTCTGCCCTCGTCGTCTATCGAGATATTCTCCGCGCTCGGGCGCTTAGGAAGCCCCGGCATTGTCATAATTTCGCCCGTATACGCCACGACAAATTCAGCTCCCGCCGATACCTTTACGTCGCGAACGGTCAGGGTAAAGCCCTCGGGCGCACATAAATTCTTGGGGTTGTCCGAAAAGCTGTACTGGGTTTTCGCAATACAAACAGGAAGCTTTCCGAAGCCCATCTCTTCTATCTTCGCTATGCTCTTGCCTGCCGTCGGCGTAAAATCCACCACGTCCGCGCGATAAATTCGCGTCGCGACGGCGCTTATCTTATGCTTTATTCCGTCCTCGTCGCCGTAGCAAAGCTTGAAGTCGCTCTTTTCGCCGCAAAGCCTTATAACCTCTCTCGCAAGCTCAATTCCGCCCGCGCCGCCCTTCGAGAATACCTCGGAAAGCGCAACGTTAACGCCGAGCGCGCGGCATTCGTCCTCGACAAGCTTTAGCTCCGCTTCGGTGTCGTCGGGGAAACGGTTTATTGCGACCACTACGGGCAGCCCGTATACGCCGGATATATTCTCTATATGCCGAAGCAGGTTTGGCATACCCTTTTTAAGCGCCTCTAAGTTTTCGCCCTTAAGCTCTGTTTTCGGCACTCCGCCGTGCATTTTAAGCGCGCGCACCGTCGCTACAAGAACAACCGCCGACGGCGTAAGCCCCGCCTTTCGGCATTTTATATCAAGAAACTTTTCCGCGCCGAGGTCTGCGCCGAAGCCCGCCTCTGTAACGACGTAATCGCCGTACTTAAGCGCCGTGCGGGTGGCTATGACCGAGTTGCAGCCGTGCGCGATATTCGCGAACGGTCCGCCGTGGATAAGCGCGGGGGTGTGTTCAAGCGTCTGCACAAGGTTTGGCTTTATCGCGTCCTTAAGAAGCGCCGCCATTGCGCCGTGCGCCTTTAAAGCCTTCGCCGTTACAGGCTCGCCCTTATATGTGTAGCCGACAATAATGTTAGAAAGCCGTCTTTGTAGGTCGGCGGCGTTCTCAGAAAGGCATAGAATAGCCATAACCTCGCTCGCTACGGTGATATCGAAGCCGTCCTCGCGGGTAATGCCGTCGCCGCGACTGCCGAGACCTATAATTATAGAGCGCAGCTCCCTGTCGTTCATATCCACGCAGCGCCGCCAAGTTATACGCTTAGGGTCGATATTAAGCTCGTTGCCCTGATGTATGTGGTTATCAAGCATAGCGGAAAGCAGGTTGTTCGCCGCGCCTATCGCGTGCATATCACCCGTAAAATGAAGATTAATATCCTCCATCGGGATAACCTGCGCGTAGCCACCGCCCGCGGCGCCGCCCTTTATACCGAAAACAGGACCGAGCGACGGCTCGCGAAGCGCAACTACCGTCTTTTCGCCAAGCCTTGTAAGCGCGTCGGCAAGCCCGACGGTGGTAGTAGTTTTGCCCTCGCCCGCAGGGGTGGGGGTAATAGCGGTTACGAGGATAAGCTTTCCGTCCTTGTTTTTGCTTTCTGTTAGCGCCTCAAGCGAAAGCTTCGCCTTGCTCTTTCCGTACGGCTCGACATACTCCGAGGGCACGCCGAGCTTTTCGGCTATTTTTGTTATATCCGCAGGTATCGTGCCCTGCGCAATTTCTATATCTGACAGCATACATTCCGCTCCCATATTTTTTCAGATACTATTCTACCACATTTTTCGTCAATAATATAATGTAATTACTGAATAAAAATACAGTTACATTATAACCTTACTTTATCTAAAACGCGACAGTACGGAGCAAATACCGTTCGATAACCTGACTTTTTGGCATAATTTTGCTCTTTTTAATAGAATTTCGCCCGAAACCGCCCCAAAAGACGTTTGTAAACGCGGTTTGTTTATGATAGTATATTAGCATTGTATAAACGCCGCAAATCGCGGCGCAAAGAAGGAGAAATATAAAAATGCCGGAAGGCAACCCGTTAGGGTACGTTATTCTTTTATTAGCACTTATAGGCTGTAACGCCTTTTTCGCAATGAGCGAAATCGCGGTGATATCCTTTAACGACGCAAAGCTCAAGCTTTTAGCCGAGGAGGGAGACAAGCGCGCGATTATTCTTCGCAAGCTTACGGGAGATTCCTCTAAGTTCCTCGCGACAATTCAAGTCGGCGTAACGCTTTCGGGACTTTTGTCCTCAGCCGTTGCCGCCGACACCTTTACGGAATATATCGTTTACTTTATGCGTGATTCCGCCGTTTCGCCCTCGGTGGTAAAGGCGGTTTCCCTTGTGCTTATCACCCTTGTTCTCGCCTTCATAAACCTTGTTTTCGGCGAGCTTGTTCCTAAGCGAATAGCTATGAACAACCCCGAAAAGGTTTCCTTCGCCGTGGCGAGAATACTACTTGTAACGAGCGTAATTGCGAAGCCCTTTGTGGCGCTGCTTTCCGCCACCACCAACGGCGTGCTACGTCTTCTCGGAATTGACCCAAACAAGCAAAACGACGAGGTTTCCGAAGAGGAGATACGCATGATGATAGACGTCGGCGAAGAGAGTGGCACTATCGAGGAGGACGAAAAGGAGATGCTTCACAACATCTTCGAGTTCGACGATACCGAGGCGGGCGAAATTATGACCCACCGCACCGAGATAGAGGGGCTTGATACCGACGCGACTCTTGAGGAAGCGATAAATCTTTCGGTAAAAACGGGACACTCCCGCATACCCGTCTTCGACGGCGGGCTTGATAACATAGTGGGCATACTCAACATAAAAGACCTCCTAAAATACGCGGGCACAAAGGCGGACGGCTTTAGGATAACCGACTATTTAAGAAAGGTTATATATATCCCCGAAAGCGCGCGCTGTAAGGTGGTTTTCGAGGAGATGCGCCGCAAGCATTTACAGCTTGCCGTAGTCGTAGACGAATACGGCGGCACGGCGGGCATAGTGACTATGGAGGATATTCTTGAGTCGATAGTCGGCAATATTCAGGACGAATACGACCACGAGAACGAGGAGATAACCCAGCTTGAAAGCGGTGAATATATTCTCGACGGAATGGCGTTTCTTGAGGATATCTCCGAGGAGCTTGAGGTAAGCTTCGCGGACGCGGGCGACTACGACACCATAGCGGGCTACATTACCGACAAGCTTGGGCGGCTGCCCGACCCCGACGAAAAAGCAACGATAGAAAAGGACGGCTGGCTCTTCACCGCCGAGGACGTGCGCGACCACCGCATAGCGTCCGTCAAAGCGAAGAAGAAGGAAGCCGAGCCCGCCGAGTAGAAACTGTTAATATTTCTCAGCCGTGAGCTTTGGCTCGCGGCTTCTTTTCTTTCGGGAAAGAAAAGAAGCAAAAGAAAGCTGACCTTAATTGAAAAACAAGAACGGCCAAGCGCCCTTTCGTTGGCGCTTGGCACCTATTTTTAAAGTTTGACTTCTGCGTTCTTTTAGTTTATTCTTTTCTTGTATATTCTCCCTCTTTGCCGAAGGGATTGTTTGCGGTTGAGGTCGTCAACCCCAACTACGACGCGGCGGCGGGCGAAAGTGTTAAGTTTAGGGTTTCGTACCGACTTAATATACGGCTGTCGTTGTTAGCGTCTGACAATTTCGATATTATCGTTCCCGTCAACAGCTCAAAGGTCGCTTCGTGGAAACCGTTGTTTTAGCTCGGCGGTTTTGCCCGCCCCAACAAGGGGCGGGCAATCAAAGAAACATAAAATTTCACGGACAAGGTGGAGTTTTCCTCGGCTTTATCAAGCGGGGCGTTGGCGGTATAATAAGGGTAGGGAAGTAGACGATTTCCCTGCAAACACCTACAAGAAAGGGGTAAAATATGGAATTAAATAAAAGGTCTGTTATAATAATCGTGGCGGTAATATTTGTAATTATAGCCGCCGTTGTTGCGCTCGTTCTCTTTGGCGGGAATGGCGCGAG
>CAYWJF010000062.1:0-8962 GCA_964458545.1 uncultured Oscillospiraceae bacterium
CCGCCCTTATCGGGTCCCTCGTCCCATATAAGCCCCGCGTCGGTAAGGGTTTTGTAGATAATATCCACCGCGCCTTCAACGTAGCGCTCGCGGTCGGTGTCCTCGATACGAAGTATAAAGCTCCCGCCGTTCTTTTTAGCTATTAAATATGCGTAAAGCGCCGTGCGAAGGTTGCCGACGTGCATATAGCCCGTGGGGCTCGGCGCGAACCTTGTTCTTACTTTTGACACGGATTATTCCTCTTTTCATATATTCTTATGTAATTGTATTAGCGCGGCGCGGTTTTGTCAATTGACGAAGCGGTTTATTTGGTTTAAAATAGCTAAAAGAAACGAGGTATCTTTAAATGGACGAACAGATTAAGCCGCGCGTCTTCAGCGGCATACAGCCCACGGGCGGCTTTACGCTCGGAAACTACATAGGGGCGCTTAGAAACTGGGACAAGCTACAGGACGAGTACGACTGTATCTACAGCGTGGTTGACCTGCATTCCATAACGATACGGCATGAGCCCGCGGCGCTCCGCCGCCAGATACGCGAGGCGGCGGCTATGCTCCTTGCCTGCGGCGTAGACCCCAAGCGCTCGGTGCTCTTTATTCAAGGTGACGTGTCCGCCCACGCGGAGCTTTCGTGGCTCCTGTCCTGCTATACACAGTTCGGTGAGCTCTCCAGAATGACCCAATTCAAGGACAAATCAAAGAAGCACCCCGAAAACGTGAACGCTGGACTTTTTACCTACCCTGTACTGATGGCGGCGGATATACTTCTTTACGACACCGACCTTGTGCCGATAGGCGCCGACCAGAAACAGCACCTTGAGCTCGCGCGTAATATAGCGCTTCGCTTTAACGGCATCTATGGCGACACCTTCAAGGTGCCCGAGGGCTACTTCCCGAAAGTAGGCGCGCGTGTTATGTCCCTACAGGACCCTACCTCAAAGATGAGCAAATCCGACGAGAACGAGAACGCCCGCATAATGCTCACAGACGAGCCTGACGCTATTATTAGAAAGTTCAAGCGCGCCGTCACCGATTCCGATTCCGTCGTCCGCGCAGGCGAGGGCAAGGAAGCTATAACCAACCTTATGACCATCTATTCCGCCCTCACGGCGAAGAGCTTTGAGGACATCGAAAAGGAATTTGACGGAAAGGGCTACGGCGACTTTAAGCTCGCCGTCGGCGAAACCGTGGTGTCCGCTCTCGCGCCGCTTCAAAGCGAATATAAACGCATTATCGCAGATAAGGAATATCTTGAGTCGGTGCTTGCCGAGGGCGCGGATAAAGCTTCGCATATCGCGAGCCGCGTCCTTCGCAAAACGAGGAAGAGAATAGGGCTTGAGAGAAAGTAAACCCGTTTTGTCATTGTTGTATGCGCAATTAGAATAGTAAACAGCCCCGCGCCAACGGCGCGGGGCTTTCTTTGTCTGTTAGAGCCTTCTAAGCTTAGCACTTATCGAGACCCGCCATAACGTAGATAAGCGGCGAGTTCCAATAGATTGTTACCTCATTTGTTGAATAGCTCTGGTCGCTGTCTATGTAGCATTTTGCGGGCGCGGTTCCCTCAAGGGCGCTTAGCGCGAACGGGTCATCAAGCGCGCCGTCAGGTCCACCTATTACCATACCGGGCATTGCCTCGCCCTTCGCGACAGAAGGTCTGTGGTGCGGGTGAAGCGCCGAAACGGTGCCGAAGCCGGTAAGATAGCATATAGCCATGGGGTTCGCGCCGAAGATATAGTCGAAGTGGGTGCTCGCGAACTTGACATAGTCCTTGTTTGGGCTTACGTTGTTCGCCGCGATAAGCAGCATAGCCTCGTTGGAAACGGTGAGGTTACTTCCCCACGGATACTCGTCAAGAGATATCTGGTAGCCGTCTGTCTTCGAGGACTCTACCAACGCATCCGCCTTGTCGATAACCGACTGCTTAATCTGCTTATAGATATCGCCGTCGCGGAGCGATTTGTCCATATCAAGATAGATAAGGTTTCCAAGTCCACCGATATTCTCCCAGCCGAACTGGTCGGCAAATTCGGGCTTAAAGTTCGCGCTTATTGTCTCGTGGTACTTAGCGTCGCCCGTCGCCGCATAGAGCGCGCACGCCGCCCAGTACATTTCGTCCTGGTCCTTGCCGTCGGGGTATTCGCCCGTCTCACAAAGCACGCTGTTTTTAAAGCTTACCATACCGTTATCAAGGTTATATTGGAAAGCCTTCTCAGCCGCCGCAAGGCATTTTTCCGCATAAGCCGCGTCAATATCGGCATACTCTACCGCCGCCATAGCCATAATGGCCGCGAAGTCCGCCGTAGCGGGCGAGGACACCTTAGCCGCGAACAGCTCCTCTGTCTCCTCCTCGGGCATTACGAAGCCGGGGAACTTCTGGCAGGTCACCTTGTGGTAAACGCCGCCGTCAGACTTCTGAACCTTTAAGAGCCAGTCGAGCTCGTACTTCGCCTCGTCAAGAACGTCGGGTATGCCGTTTCCGCTCTCGGGTATGCCTGTGTCGTCCGTAAACGCCTCGGGGTTAAGTCTGTAGGCAAATATCAAATCCGCCACCGTCTGCGCACCGGGCACCGTGTAACGTCCATAGTCGCCCGCGTCGTGCCAGCCGCCCGTAGCGTCTATGTACTGGTCGGTTGTGCCCTGTATCCTTGCTTTGCCCGTGTGGCAAGCGGGGTGAGAGAAGCTTCCGCCGTCTACCGCGCAGCCGCAGCGCTGAAGATAAAGCATATAGTTCGTAGCGTCAAACGCCTCTTTAAATATTCCGTCTTGAATTGTAAATTCATAGGAGCTTCCGAGGGTGTCTGTTTCTACCTTGTATTTGCCCTCAGCCTTTACCTTTGAAAAGTCGCCTATATAGGTGTATTCGTACGCTTCCTCGTTTACAGTTCTGCGCACTATCTTGCCCGTATAGACCGCCTCGCCCGCCTCGTTTACTACGCGGAACTCGTCATCCATCGTTTCGCCGCGGAAATAGGCGAACTTCGTGTCCGCGGTGTTATAGCCTATCTGGTTAATGTTAATGTCGGGCGCTTGCGCCTTCTCGTCGCTCGCGATTACCTGATTGTGTAGCACAACCGACACGTCAGAGAAGGTAATTGTCACAGGCTCGGTCGCCGTATCGCCGTCTATAAAGCCTACGTTAAACGCAAGGCGCGGACCGATATCCGTTTCCTCGGTCATATCAAAATCAAGGTTAAAGGTCTGTGGCTCGGTCGTAACCAGCACGCGGTCAACGACATAGGCGTGGTAATCGCCGCCGTTAATCTGAATGCGCGGCTCTATCCACTTGTCTTGGGTGGAAACCGCCGTAAAGGAGAAGGTGTACTTACCGTTCTGGAAAAGCCTAAAGCCGTCGTAGTACATCTGTAAAGCGTACTCAAGACCTCCCATAGAGTCAATCGTGAGGTCCGCCTTGCCCGTAGAAATGTTTAGCGACCCGCTGCCGCCGTTCGTGTAGGTGGACCAGTGCTTGTCGCCCATAGAGAAGTCGCCGTTCTCAAGAAGGTTAACCTCCACGAGTGTGCTGTAATCAATCGCCTCGGCGCGCTCGGAAAGGGTTCCGTCGTCATCCTTCACCGTACCGCCGCCGCAGCTAACCATGCAAAGGAGCATAAGCATAGCTAAAAATAGTGCCAAAGCCTTTTTCATTTTCTCTCTCCTCACTTCAAAAACTTAATCGTTTTCGTAAAATAATTATATTATTTGAGCTTGATAGGTGTCAACCAAATTGAAATAGAAGAACCGCCGAAATTCGGCGGTTCTTTTTGGCTATTATTGCTTATTGTCAACTCGTCAATGCGCGTTGAAAGCCTTTTAGAGGCTAAACCGAGTACCGTGCGGTAAAAACCGCTTCTGCGTGATGCGCTTTTAGTGAATTATCGAGCTTAGGAAGAGCTTCGTGCGCTCGTTTTTCGGCTTGTCAAAAACCTCGGCGGGCGTGCCCTCCTCAATTATTTTACCCTCGTCCATAAATATCACGCGCGAGGCAACCTCTTTAGCGAAGCCCATCTCGTGGGTTACGACCACCATCGTCATACCGCCCTTCGCAAGCTCCCTCATAACGTCGAGCACCTCGCCTATCATCTCGGGGTCGAGCGCGGAGGTCGGCTCGTCAAAGAGCATAACCTCGGGCTCCATACAAAGCGCGCGGACTATCGCTATTCTCTGCTTCTGTCCGCCAGAAAGCTGGCTTGGATAAGCGCCCGCGCGGTCCGCGAGCCCCACCCGCTCAAGCAGTTCGAGCGCGGCTTTATTCGCATGCTCCGCAGATAAGCCCTTTACGAGCTTCGGCGCGAGGGTCATATTATCAAGTATTGTAAGGTGCGGGAAAAGGTTAAAGTGCTGGAAGACCATTCCCATTTTTGTGCGTAGCTTGTTTACGTCGGTTTTGGAGTTTGTTATCTCCTCGCCGTCAAAATAGATTTCGCCCGAGTCGGGCTTTTCAAGGAGGTTAAAGGAGCGAAGCAGCGTAGACTTTCCGCTTCCAGACGGTCCTATTATAACCGTCGTGTCGCCACTTTTTATGTCCACCGAAACGTCGTTAAGCGCTACGATATCCTTGCCGAAGGTTTTAACGATATTCTTCGCGGTAAGTACGTTATCTGTCGCCACGGCGAAGCCTCCTCTCCATTATGTTTACAAGTTTAGTGAAGAACATTACCATAACAAGATAAATGAGCGCCGCCGCAATAAGCGGCATAAAGGACTGGTAGGTAATGCCCCTTATTATATTCGCGCCGCGGGTAAGGTCGCTCATGCCGACATAGCCCGCAACGGCGGTTTCCTTAAGAAGAGTGATAAACTCGTTCGCGAGCGCGGGAAGCACATTCTTTACCGTCTGCGGCAGAATTATATGCCACATAGTCTGAACGTAGTTGAGCCCCAGCGAGCGCCCCGCCTCGAACTGCCCCTCGTCTATCGACATAATGCCGCCGCGGACAATCTCCGCGACATACGCGCCCGAGTTAATACCGAAAGCCACGACGCCCGCGAGCAGCTTGTTATTCGAGCTTGCCATTATGACAAAGAAGATTATCATAATCTGCACCACTACTGGGGTACCGCGAATTATCGTTATGTACGCTTTACAAAGCCAGTTAAAAAAACGAAATAGCGTTTTGCCGAAAGAGGGGCGCATCTCGCCGCTCGTTCTATCCCAAGTGGAGCGCACTATCGCTATAATTACGCCCAAGCCTATACCTAAAAGAAGAGCGAGCGCGGTAAGCTTAAGGGTATTGCCCAAGCCCTCGACGAGATACTTCCACCTGTTATCCTCAATAAAAGCTACGTTAAACTCCAAACAGAATTTAGCCCACCGCTCAGAAAGCTCTGTTATTAGGTTTGCCCACCATTCAGCCATATCAGCGTTCCCTTCATACGATACTATAAAAATAGGGCGGGGGCATTCCCCCGCCCTTTACTGTTTTATTCTACTCCGCCGTGATGTATTTGTCCAGAATGGACTTTACCGTACCGTCAGCGATAAGCTCGTTGATAGCCTCGTTCACCGCGTTAAGAAGCATTTCGTTGTCCTTGACTACGGCAATAGCGTAGTCCTCCTCAGTATACTTCGTATCAAGTATTTTTAATCCCTCGTTCTGCGCTACGAAAATCTTTGCGGGCTCATTATCAATAACAACGCAATCAACCTTACCAGATTTAAGCGCCATAACAGCGTCCGCGCCCTTCGCGTAACGGTCAACGGTACCGAGTCCCGCGTCCTCAATGTCGCCCGTGGTGTAAATGTCGCCCGTGGTGGCAAGCTGTACGCCTATTGTGTAGTTTCCGTCGCCGAAAAGGTCGTCAACACTGGTGATAGGGCTGTCCTCGGGTACAATGATAACCTGTATTCCTGTTGCGTAACTATCGGTAAAATCAACAACCAAAAGACGTTCTTCGAGAATGGTAAGCGCCGAAAGCGCAATGTCTACCTTTCCAGCCTGTACCGCGGGAACGACTGAATCAAAGTCCATATCTTCAATGACAAGCTCAAGTCCGAGCTTCTCGGCGATTGCCGCCGCTATCTCAGCGTCAATACCAACAATCTTTTCATTCTCGTAAAATTCATACGGCGAGAAGTCCGCACTGGTAGCCATCGTAAGCTTACCGTCGGAAACAAGCTTCATTGTAGGCTCTTCGGCTGGATTCGGGTCCTCTGCCTTTGTGCCGCAGGAAACGAAGCAAAGCGCAAGCACGAGCACGAGCATAAGCGCGATAATTTTCTTTTTCATAATTTCTGTCCTTCTTTACTTTTGTTTAGTATTTTTGGCGTATACAATCTTGCCACGCGGTCAATCCTTTTCTGTAGCATTGTATCCGCCGCATTTATATTCGCCTTGTGTGGTACATTATGCACCGTTTATGCATAAATGTCAAGTGTTTTTGCAAATATTCTGCATATTTATTCACCGCTGGGTGGTTCTCATTGTGTTTTTATGCGTTAAAAGGTGGTTGTAAGGGTTAAAATATGCAGCTTTTCCGCAGTTCTCGCTCAAAGAATGAAAATAAATACGTTTTAGGCGAGGAATTATAATTATACGGAAAACACGCGCAAAATCAAGCCTTTACGGCAATTTTGTTAAATCTGTAACGAAATCGAAACCTTTTTCGGGGTTCAGCACTCAAAATCGCAGGAGACCCGCTCGGTTATAACCTCGTGCACAAAGGACTGCACCTCTTTATGAAGCGGGTGGTCTCGGTAGAAAAGAAGCGCCGCCTTGTTGCTGTATTCACCGACGAGGCATAAATCATAGCCGCTTTCCATTATGTTTCTGCCAACAGTAAGCGAAATAAGCCCGTCTATTTTCCCTACAAGCGCCTCAAGCCGCTCCTTGATTATTGCGGCGTTCTCTTCCTTGCCGTTTCCCGCCGCCGTCTCCTTTAGGTTCCACATAACAATATGCTTAATCATTAATTACTCGTCCTTCCTCGGCGCGGTTCTGCTTCGCGCCGTGAAATATATTTTATCATAATAATAATGCTTTTGTCGGTTGATTTTAATTCTTTTTTAATATACTATTTAAGTAAGCTTTTGCGAGAGCACGAAAGGAAGTATTATGGCTAAAAATACCGAGCCCGTTATACCGAAAGAAGAGCTGTTCGAGGCGTCGCGCACCGAAAAGATGCGCCGCTTTATAATTAAGGTCATCTATTTTGCTCTTATCCTCGGCATAATCTTTATAGTTTTCAAGTACGCGATAAACATAATACTTCCCTTTATAATCGCGTTCATTGTCGCGATGATATCGAAGCCCATAATTAACTTCTTTGAAAAGAAGCTTCGTTTCCCGCGGGGGCTCGCTTCAATTATTACCGTGGTGCTTTTTTACGGCACCGTCGGCACCTTAGTGGTGCTCGTTGTTTTACAGCTGATACTCGCGATAAAGGACTGGATAGTTACCGTCCCCGACTACTACCGCACCACCCTTGCACCCTTTATCTCCACCCAACTCGATAACCTCGAAAAGTGGATAGCAAGTCTCGGTCCCGCTGTGGACGACGACGTTATCTCAAGCCTTTCCACGCTGTCCGACAACATAGTAGTAAAGCTCGGCAATATTATCGGCAACGCGGCTACAAGCTTCGTAAACTGGACGGTTACAACCGTAACCTCCCTTCCGAGCCTTTTTATCAACGTAATTATTACGATAATCTCCACCTTCTTTATGTCACTTGACTATCCGAAGATTACCGCCTTTATAAAGCTTCAGCTTTCCGAACGGCGCGCGGATACCCTTGTAAAAATAAAGGACGGTCTCGGCGCGACTCTTGTAAAATATATAAAGTCTTACGCCCTCATAATGCTTATGACCTTTGCGGAAATCTTTTTGGGACTTTCTATAGTGGGCATTAAGAATTCAGTAATTATCGCGGCGATTATCGCGGTCTTTGATATTCTGCCTATTGTCGGCAGCGGTATGATACTTTTCCCGTGGACGGTAATATCGCTTATACAGGGCAACTACAAAAACGCACTCGGTATCGGCATACTCTGGATAGTCGTTATAATAGTGCGCTATATAATGGAGCCTAAAATTGTCGGTGACGAGGTGGGTCTGCACCCTGTTCTCATATTTATGGGTATGATTGTGGGCACCTATTTCTTCGGCGGCTTCGGTCTTTTGGGACTGCCTGTGGCGCTCGCGCTCATTAAAAAGCTGCACGACCAAGGGACGATAGGGCTTTATGCCTCCTTCGGTCCCGAAAGCGAATTCTATACGCAGAAGAAAACCGACGAGGAGCCCTCAGCGGTAGTCTTGCCTACCCCAGAGGAGCCCGCGCCTGAGCTTCCCGCGAAGGAGAAGCCGCTAAGCAAAATCAAAAAACACGTAGATAAGGTCTCCTCAAAAATAACACGGAAGAAGTAGCCCCTAAAGACGGATTTTTCTCTTGAAAATTCCGTCTTTTTTATGTTTACGATATTGAAACAAGGCGGCGTGCTTTGTATAATAGAACTTATTAAAAATTGTGAGAATACAGAAGGGACAGCGAAAACGGCAATGACAAAAGTAGGTTTCGATAACGAAAAGTATCTGAAGATTCAATCTGAACATATTAATGAAAGGATACGGGAGTTCGGCGGCAAGCTTTACCTTGAGTTCGGCGGCAAGCTGTTCGACGATATGCACGCCTCGCGCGTGCTTCCGGGCTTTCTTCCCGACAGTAAGGTGCAGATGCTCCTAAAGCTAAAGGACGACGCGGAGATAGTAATAGCCATTAACGCGAACGATATCGAGAAGAACAAGGTGCGCGGAGATATCGGCATTACCTACGACCTCGACGTACTGCGCCTTATCGACGCCTTTCGCGGCATAGGGCTTTATGTGGGAAGCGTTGTTATTACTATGTTTGCCCTTCAAGCGTCGGCGGTTTCCTTTGAAAAGAAGCTTGAGTCTCAGGGGGTTAAGGTTTACCATCACTACGCCATAGAGGGCTACCCCTCGGGCGTTAAAAAGATAGTAAGCGAC
>CAYWJF010000062.1:8972-9216 GCA_964458545.1 uncultured Oscillospiraceae bacterium
AAAACGAGTTTATCGAAACCACCCGCAAGCTTGTGGTCGTCACCGCGCCCGGTCCCGGCAGCGGCAAGATGGCTACCTGCCTTTCCCAGCTCTACCACGAAAACAAGCGCGGTGTTAAGGCAGGCTACGCAAAGTTTGAAACCTTTCCTATCTGGAACATTCCCTTAAAGCACCCCGTCAACCTCGCCTACGAGGCGGCGACCGCCGACCTCGACGACGTTAATATGATAGACCCCTTCCACCT
>CAYWJF010000063.1:0-2480 GCA_964458545.1 uncultured Oscillospiraceae bacterium
GCACGGTTTTGGGGATTTCCCATTATACCGTGCTTTTCGCGTTTTATGCCCTATTCTTGGGCGTTTTTTCATTTTTGCCTTGTCTTATATTTTATACTACAGTTTAGCGAATAATACTAAAATAACCGTTATTTTTACTGCCTTGCAACACGATTTGCAACACGAAAAAGCCCCTCATTTGAGGGGCTTTTCTTAAGTAATTTTGGATTTGCAGCATATCACCTTGTCATCTCTTGAATAAACCATCTCGCGTCGTTATCCGAAAGCCCGGCGGCCATGAGCGCCGCCACCTTTTGCTCCTTAGTTCCGTAGAAAAGGTAAGCCTTCAGATATTTCGCGTAGGTCTCTTCATTCCAGCCGGTTGTGTTCAAAATAACCTTTTTGCGTTCGGGCGTCTCTTTGCCGGCGCTTCCGCTCTTGTCCTGCACTATCTTAGTGTAAAACCACATAGCGTTATTTTTGCTAATGCCAGCGTCAAGCAAGCGTTGTATTCCTACGTCCTTCGAAGGGGTCCCGCCGTTGAAGTATGTCTTCCAGTACTTCTCATATTCCTTAGCGGATATCCCGCTCGGCTCGGCCAAGGTCCACTTGTAACGCGCCGAGTCGCTCATCTGTGAAATCGTGAAGGTATTCTCATTCGTGTAGTCTACCGTGGAGTTCTCGCTTATCAGCGTCTTATCAAGCGCCGCCTTCTGGTTTGCGCTTAATGCCTTGTCGTTCATAAGCGCTTGACGCTTCTCCTCGGCGGAATTCTCGCCCGTGTAAGCCTTCAGCTCCTTCTTAACCTCTAAGTAGGTGTCCTTGCTTACATTAGCATCTACAAGCGGTTGCATCTTCTCGGTGTATTCCTTGTAGCTATTGGTCCAGCTCTTATTTGTCGCCTTCCACAATATTTCTTTCTGCTTGTTGGTGGCGTCAAAATCTCTAAGGTCAAAGTAGGCGTAGTCTTGCGAGGAGCTATCCCAGTCTTTTATCCCTCTGAAATAGTCGAATGCTTTCGTAGGCTCAAGACCAGCAGCTACCGCTTCCTCGTAAGCTTCTGTTTTTTCTTCCTTAAGCGGCGCGTAGCCTTCCTCGATATACTCCTTGCCTTCGTTGGTCGCCCACTGACCGAAAGTAAGACCTTTTGCTACATTAAACGGCTTAGTGGTGTCGATAGCAAACCTTGCGCCGCCACCATCGGAATAACTGCCTTTACCCATAGCGACCTCACTATCAATTGTTCGCTTAATCTGCGCTCCACCGAAGGGAAGCGCGACGTCAGCAGCAAGGCCGTATAACGCCTTACCTACTCCGCTCCAGTCGCCGTCCAATCCACTCCCCACTGCTTCACCGATTAAATTCGCTGCGGTGGTTACGGTAAGGTTTCCGGTACCGAATCGCGTCGGGTCGTTTTCACCGAACCATTTTTCCGCCTTCGTATCGTCTCCACCGGTTAAAGCGTTACCTATCTGAGCGCCGAAAGGCATATTTGAGAGTATCTCACCGCCGATGCGCTGGAGGAAGGTCTTAATTCCATTGCCGACGGTCTTCTTCTCTTCGTCGTCCTCTCCGTCAATATCCTTTACTGCGTCTATAACGGCTTGAATACGGTTTCGCATTAGGCAATATTTTACCGCTTTCGTCTCTTTCGAGCGGAGCGTTCTTCTGCCCTAAAAAGGTTCTCGTCTCCATCGGCTCACGAAGCGGGTCAATTGAGGGGTTTGTCACCTGAGATGCGTTAATAAGTATCTTATCCCAATACACAGGCAGCGGGTTCGGGTTGCCCATGGAGGAGAGAAGCACCCCGCCGCTGCCCGCTTGACGGTATATATCGGCTATTTGGTTTGCCGTAAAGTTTGCGTTTTCTTTAAAGGTGTGCTCGCTCTTAACTATCTTAAGCGCCCTTGTGGGACAAAGCGCTACGCAGCGGTGGCAGTTGACACATTTTGATTCGTCCGAAAGCATCTTTTTTAGGTCGCTGTCATAGCGGTGCACCTCGTTCGCGCACTGCCTTTCACAGACGCGGCAGGCTATACAGCGGTCATAGTTACGCACAACCTCGTATTCTGGATATAAAAAATCTACCGCCATTTCTATTTCGCCTCCTTATCAAGGGTATAGATTACGGGCTCACCACCGACAGGCGAATATATTCTGTCAAGTGACGGCTCAATAACTCTTATAGCCGATTCCTCGCTCGCTATATAAACCCTGTCGCCCTTTTCGCCTACCACCATTGAGCGAAGCTTAAGCCTGTCATTTAGCGCCATAACACCACCGTCGAAGCCGAGAATTATCGAAAACGGACCTGTTATCAGCAGTCCGCCGTAAATATTGCGAAGATAGGTAAAACGCGCCTTATCCTCTTCCTTCATTGCGTCTATCTTCTCCCAAAAAGGCGCAGCGATAACCTCAGCCATTTCGGTAAGAGATAGCCCCTTTTTCCTCACAAGATAATCTATCGCATAGGTGATAATCTCGGTGTCAGTCAAAAGATT
>CAYWJF010000063.1:2490-9047 GCA_964458545.1 uncultured Oscillospiraceae bacterium
TGTAATGACCTCGGTATCTGTCTGTAAGGTACATTTATAGCCGAACATTTCAATGTTACGCCTATTCGCGTCGTAGGATGAGATTTCGCCGTTATGCACCACAGAGCGGTCCAACATAGCAAAGGGGTGCGCACCGCCCCACCAGCCCGGTGTGTTCGTCGGATAACGCCCGTGCGCCGTCCAGCAATAACCCTCGTAGCTCTCGAGCTTGTAAAATTCACCTATGTCCTCAGGGTAACCTACGCCTTTAAAAACGCCCATATTCTTGCCGCTGGAGAAGACATACGCCCCGTCTATATCTGTGTTAATCTTCATTACAGACCTTACAACAAATTCGTTGGGGTCAAGCTGGGAGTCCGCAAGCTTTGTAGGCAGTGGATTTGCGAAGTACCGCCAGATAAGCGGCTCGTCGGTAATCTTCGGTGTTTTCTTCGTAGGTATCTTTGAGAGGTTAATGATGTCGTAAAAGCGGTTGAGGTAGCTTTCGCATTCCTCCTTCGCCTTCGCGTTTTCATAGAACATATGAAAGGCGTAAGCGTCGGCGTATTCTGGGTAGATTCCGTAGCCTGCGAAGCCGCCGCCGAGTCCGTTAGAACGCTCGTGCATAAGCGCGATAGACTTAATAATATCCTCGCCCGTCATCCTCTCCCCACTTCTTGAAAAGATAGCCGATACCGCGCAGCCCGAGGGAATTCTCGCGCCGTCAATGCCTTCTCTTAACATTCTCTTTACCTCCGAAAAATAAAAAAGCGCCCGCTACAGGTGTACAAATACCTGTAACGGACGTCTTTGTCCTTTCGCATATTATAGGACTCGCACCTCAATTTGTCAACACTTTTTACAATTATCCACAGCTTTATTAGTTTAAATTGTACATTAAAAGCGACGTATTCGCGATACCATTCCGCAGAAATATTTTTGAGTAATTTTGCAAATTTTTGTTGACAGATTGAATTTTTGGGTTTACAATGCACACATCAAGAACAGCAAAGGCGCTGCGAGGTTACACCTCGCGGCGCTTTTTTTGTTTTTTATGAAAGGAGTTGCAGAATGAAAAATATACCTGAGCTTTTCGGAAGCATGGTTTTTAACGACGACGTAATGAAGGAGCGACTTTCAAAGGACGTTTACAAATCCCTACACAAAACCATAGGCGAGCGCGGCGAGCTTGATATTACCGTAGCAAACGCCGTTGCCGTGGCTATGAAGGACTGGGCGATAGAGAAGGGCGCCACCCATTACACCCATTGGTTCCAGCCGATGACGGGAATAACGGCTGAAAAACATGATAGTTTTATCTCGCCGCAGGACGACGGCAGAGTAATTATGGAGTTTTCGGGCAAGGAACTGATTAAAGGTGAGCCCGACGCCTCCTCTTTCCCGTCGGGTGGTCTTCGCGCCACATTTGAAGCACGCGGCTATACCGCTTGGGACCCCACCTCCTACGCCTTCATAAAAGACGATTCGCTTTGTATTCCCACCGTCTTTTGCTCCTACAGCGGCGAGGTGCTCGACAAGAAAACACCGTTACTTCGTTCAATGGAATTAATCAGCAAACAGGCAAAACGAGTACTTAAGGCGCTTGGTGACGACACGGTAAAGAGCGTAACCGGTACTGTGGGACCCGAGCAGGAATACTTCCTTATTGATAAGGAGATGTTCAAGAAGCGCAAGGATTTAATCTTTACAGGACGCACACTCTTCGGCGCGAAATCACCTAAGGGGCAAGAGCTTGAGGACCATTACTTCGGTGTCATTAAGCCCCGCGTAATGGCGTTTATGAAGGACCTTAACGAGGAGCTGTGGAAGCTCGGAATATATGCCAAAACCGAGCATAACGAGGTTGCACCCGCTCAGCACGAGCTTGCGCCGATTTTCACAAACATAAACACCGCTACCGACCACAATCAGCTCACGATGGAGGTTATGAAGCGGGTAGCTGACAGACATGGACTCGCTTGTCTTCTTCACGAAAAGCCCTTTGCGGGAGTAAACGGAAGCGGAAAGCATGTTACGACTATTCTAAGCGGTATGTCAAACGAGGAGCAGATGAAGGATAACCTAAACACCTTCACCGATTTTGAACCCTTAAGCGACAAGGAACGCGAAGTAATTGACCTTGTTGTAAAAAAGCTTCAGGAGACGCCGCAGATACAATGCACCGCCTGCCGCTACTGCTGTGACGGCTGCCCTGCTGGCATTGTTATTCCAGATATCTTCCGCGCCGTTAATACAAACCGGCTATATCCTAACGATATGCGCCCTCATTTCTTCTATGGAAACCTCACCGACAAAACGGGTAAGGCAAAAGATTGTATAGCCTGCGGTCAATGTGAAAGCGTTTGCCCACAGCACCTGCCGATTATCGAGCTTATGAAGGAAGCTTCCGAAAGGTTCGACAAATAAGCTTAAGCTATAAAAGAAGCCTTGAAGCAATCGCTTCAAGGCTTCTCTGTTTAGGTATTTATCGAGCTTGATTTTAACGCCGCGAAAACTACCACCCTATCGTTATTATCTCCGCCCTTACAGGTGGAAAGCATTATTACAGATTTACTGTCTCGCGGGTCGCAGTCAGACTTAACGGCGCTACTTCTTTCTACATAGCCTAACCACTCGTTATATTCCTCGTCGGTTGCAAAATCCACCTGATAGCTTTCGTCCATTGATATCGCTTCATATACCGAAAACACCTCATAAACTCGTGTACCGCTCGGAGTGTATATGTATATTCTGTTATTCTCTTTAAAGTATTCCTCGTCAAAGTAGTTTTTCAGCGTGCCGAACATACTGCCGTCATTCATTCTGTGACCGTAAATTATAGTGTTTCGGCTTGAAAAGTCCGCGGCACACCTAAAGTCAAGGAAAATGCTTCCCGAATTGTTGTTTTCCTTTTCAAAGGTTTTATATAGGTATTCGATATAATCTTTTGCGTAAACCATCGGGTAGGACACCTTTGTTTCGGGTATGTCAAGCCAACCGACGTATCTGTCGTTTATCTCCTTAAGTTCCTCGTGTTCAACCTTTAAGCCAACCGAGGAGATATCGACATCGGGAAGCTTTACCGCAAAATTTGATAGCCGCGCGTATTCCTCGTTCGCTTTTGAATACTCCTTATACGAAGAAACAAAAACATATAGCGACAGAGCGAAGGTCCCGGCAAAGAACACAAGGAGCACGCTCGTCACTATCTTCGCGGTTTTGCTCTTTCGCCTATCCTTCTTTTCATTTTTTATCTTCATTTTTTCAACCTTAATACTTAAATAATGGGGAACAGGAAACTCCTGTTCCCCATTCATTTGGGAATTATTCTACTTCTGATTTCTTTGTGCGAGCGCGTAGCTTAACCTTTAAAAGGATTAACGCTACGATAGCTACAAAGGAGATAACCATTGCTATAAGCGAAACTTGCAGACCGAGACCTGATGCGTCGTCTGTGCGCGCTCCGCGTCTAATAATGTAGTTATAACGTATAGACGCAAGCTTTGTGTCATAAATATTAATCGACTGAGAAACCGCTTGTGAGGCGCTTGCACCGTTAACCTCTTCAAGACTACCGTACTTCTCTAAATACACAACCGTATCCGCTGCCCTGTCATATCCCGCCGGAGCTTTTGCTTCGCGAATAATGTAGTAGGTATTTACATTTAGCAAGCCTACTATGTTCTTCGCACTGCCATCAGTAGTCCACGAATAAACAAGCTTATTAGTGTCTCTCTCAATTATCTGCATTTCCGCGCCTGCGACATACTGGTTAGTGTCCGTATCCAATTTTCCTACAGTAAGCGTCGTAGGCGGGTCGCTGACCCCTGCGTCAAATGTAACCGTCTCGAGCGGTACTATCTCAAATGCGCTATTCTCGTTACTATCAAGATTTTTGACAACCGCCTCATTTGTTTCAGATAACGCTGTCATAGCCTCTCCCTGCTTAACTTGTTCGGTTTTAGCCGCCGCCGAGGAATTAGATGAGCCAGCCGCGCTTCCTGAATTGCTGGGGTTTGCTTCGGGCGCCGCAGCACTTTCGTATGTAAGCGTTCCGTCGGCATTGACAAGGAAGGGCTCTGTCGGGAACGGGTCAACTACATATCCCGCGGGTGATTTTACCTCACGGAAGTAGTACCAGTAGCCGGGCTGAACGTCCTCAAACAGCATATATCCGTCGCTTCCAGACTCGCTTTGACCGATAAATATGTCGTTATCGCCGTTCTCGTTTACCCTGTAAAGCGCGTAGATAGCGCCGATTAGCGGTGTCTTGTTGCTGTCTCTCGAGGTTTTTTGTACGCGAAGGTTTATCGGCACATAGCTGTTAACAAACTCTGGGGTTTGGGTTACTTCGCCATTATCATAGTAGGTAATCGCCGCCTCAAGCGCACCGTCGTTATTGCGTGTAATTTCTATCTTTGCCGTTATTCCTTCAGTATCGTAGGTAATGCGCGGGTCGGGATTATCAACGACCTCTTTCATCGTATACTCGTATGTTCCCTCGCTTGTGAAGAAAAGCGGGTTGAAGATAATGTGTCCGTTAGCGAGGTTTGATTGTCTATCAAGCACTATCGGACTTCCGTCGGCGTTGGTTTCACTATAGAGAATAAATTCAAACTGTCCTGTTTGAAGTGTCGCGCCCTCATAGCGTTTATTAACTATCGGGTCAACAGAAACCGCTATGCTGTCGCTTAAGGTGTTAGTAAGCGTAAACCGCGTATAGCCGAAGTCATCCCTACCGATTGTTATTTCGCTTGCGTAATTAGCAACGGGGGTTTCCTTTATGCTGTAAACAATTTTCGTGCCATCCGCCTTAGTTGAGGGAAGCTCCGTAAACTCCGCAAACCAACCGTTCGTTTCGTCGAGCTTCTGCGTAGTGCTTGTTTTTACACCGTCAGCGTAAAGCGCGACTTCAATCGACTCTGGGCGGAAGCCGCCGATATTATCGCTATCCTCCCACTTCTTCTCTACGGAAATCTTTGTTGTGGAAATGTTGTTAAAGCGCACTTCGTTTTCGCCGTTAAGAATTTCTGAGGAGGTTATATTGCCGTTTTCGTCCACGGTAATATCCACGTCAAATACAGTATTGTCGTAGGTTATTCCGCCAAGCGTCTTTCCACCGTTTACCTCGCGAATTTGCGCTTTATACTTACCTGATTTGTACAAAGATACGTTTCTGAAGGCGAAATTGCCATCCGCGTCATTTTCAGCCGTAGCGATAACTTTACCGCCCATAAGCAGCTCAAAGCGGAACTGACCTGCTCTAATACCTGTAGTCTGGCTGTTGACAGTTTTTATTCCACTCAACGATACGCCCGCCACTCTAAAGGAGCTTGCAAGCATCATTGAATAGTTATCGAACCGTATGCCTTCTGTGGTGCTGTCGTTCAGCTTAACTATCTTTTCTGCTTTTAGTTTACCGTTCTCAAGGGTTACGTTAACGGTTACCTCATATACCTTAGCGTCATAATAAACGCCGCCGTCAATTGTTCCGCCGTTATCTTCCTTTACAACGTAATTGTAGGTTTTACCCGCTTCGCCAAACTTAAGCGACGTGAAGTTGAAGTTTCCGTCCGCGTCATTATAAACGGTCTCTATCGGAGTTTCAACTGTTCCCTCAAGCTTATAAAGCGTAAAGCTAAACTGTTTCTCGGAAATAGGCTTACCATTATTAAAGTACTTTACACCGCCAAGCTCGATTGCCGCCTTAGTGAAGTTCGCGAAGGCTATTGCGGTATCGGTGTAAACAACGTCGTCAGCAGTATTATCGTCATCTGCCGAGCTCATTATAGTTTTACTCTTAATAACAAGCTTCTTCGTTGTTAATTCGCTCTCAACCTCTGTAACTTCTTCTACTACTACCTTTACATAGTACTCTTTTGTATCAAAGGCTACACGTTCTATAACCTCGGGGACTATGCCTTCAAGCTGTTCCTCGACAATTTTATAGGTGAAGGTTCCCGCGCCTGTGTAGTTAACAGGAGCAAATTCAAAGCTTCCGCCGTCATTGTTAATTGTTTCAATTGTTCTTTCCGTACCGCCCGTAGTTTCGATAAGCGAGAAACGATAATCATTCTCCGTCGCGGCAGCGCCGTCGAGCGTCTTTACACCCCTAAATGTTGTGCTCGTAGGCGTAGTTTTCACCGTCGGGTTTTCAAAGACAATTGGCGCTTTTACCTTGTTAAGCGTTATATTCGTACTTTCAACAGAAAGCTTTCCGTTAGTCTCCTCTATCGAAATGGCAACGTCGTATACCGTTCTGTCGTAATTGTAACCTACATCGCCTATTTCGACGTGTTCTCTCACCTTATAGCTGTAATCGCCCTCAGCGCTAAAGACTATAGGCTTAAACGAGAATTCACCGCTTGTGTTGTTGTTAACCGTCTGGATTACCGCTCCGCTCTCGTCAACAAGTTCAAAGGTAAACACCTTATTCCCGGGTTCTTTTCCGTCAACTGTCTTTTTGCCCTCGAGCGGTATGCTGACGGTACCCATATTGTTAAACTTGGCAAGCTGCTTTGCTGTGTCGGTAATAACGCTTCCGTTTGCGCTCCACGTTTCTGTTGCAACGAGCGCGC
>CAYWJF010000064.1:0-6864 GCA_964458545.1 uncultured Oscillospiraceae bacterium
AGCTACGCAAGCGCCGATTATTTCGGCGGAATAGCCAAACGCCCGGGCTCTGGGCTTTATCAGTTCTGCTGTCCCGTAGATATGGGCGGTAAAACCTTAGGCTTTGTGTTCGCGGTGTCTCCGATAACGGCGCTTTATACCTTCTTATTAAACCTCGGCATTACCTTCCTTGCCGCCGCGGGAGTTATGCTTATAGGCTCTATTATTATCGTTTACTATTCAACTAAACGCCTTACAAGACCGCTTCGCGAGATGTCCGCTGCGGCGAAAAGCTTCGGCTCGGGCGACTTCTCCGCGAGAGTAAATGTCGGCGGAGACGACGAGCTCGCGAACCTCGCGTCGGCGTTTAATAATATGGCGGAATCGCTCGACGAGCTGGAGAGGACGAGAAGGAGCTTTATCGCGAACGTTTCGCACGAGCTTCGCACCCCTATGACGACGATAGGCGGCTACATAGACGGCATACTTGACGGTACTATACCGCGCTCACACGAGAACCACTATCTTGCGATTGTTTCCGACGAGGTGAAAAGGCTTTCCCGCCTTACCTCTTCGCTACTTGATATCTCCCGCCTTGAGGAGGGACAGACGAAGATTGTCTTAAAAAGCAGCAACGCGTGGGACACAATCCTTTCGGTTATGTGGAACGCCGAGAAGCGTATTAACGATAGACAAATTGAGGTTGAGGACCTTGACGTTAAGCCCGCGTTTGTTATCTGCGACCCTGATATGCTTTATCAGGTGGTCTACAATTTAATTGATAACGCCATAAAGTTCACCCCCGCGAACGGCAAGCTTTCGGTAAGGGTCGCTCCCGCCGCGAATGTAACAGAGATAAAAATCAGGAACAGCGGCGCGGGTCTTTCGCCAGAGGAAACTCAAAGAATTTTTGAGAGGTTTTATAAAACAGACAAATCTCGGGGTCTTGACAGAACAGGAACGGGGCTTGGGCTTTATATTGTGAAAACCCTTGTAGGACGAATGGACGGTGCGGTGAGCGTCGCAAGCGAGCAGGGAAAATATACCGAGTTTACCGTAAGCTTACAGACGGGCGCTGAGGTAAAGGGTAAGCAACGCGAACAGAGCGTACCCGTATTTTCCGCCGCAAGAACCCGCGTTACCGTCGTTAAGAAGAAGCCCTCAATTATTGAGGTGCTAAGCGAAAGAATACTAAAACGAAGATAAAAAGCCGAACCGCCGCCTATTTCGGACGGCGGTTCTCATTGACCTTATCGGTCGTAAATAGTATAATAAACTGATAAAACTGATTGGAGAGCGCCATGATAAAAATTGCTCCGTCAATACTGAGCTGCGACCTTTCGCGGCTCGCCGACGAGTGCCGCGACGCGTTAAGCGGCGGCGCCGACTGGATACACGTTGACGTTATGGACGGCTGCTTTGTGCCGAACATTACCTACGGGCTTCCTGTGCTAAGAAGTATTACAAAAGCGGTGGACGCGTTCTACGACGTTCACCTTATGATAGAGCACCCGCTGAAATTCGCCGCGCGCTTCTGCGACGCTGGCGCTGATATGGTTACCTTTCATCTCGAAAGCGAGGACGACCCGAACGAGGTTATAGCGGCTATTCGTGAGCGTGGCGGTAAGGTCGGCATATCCCTTAGACCTAATACACCCGCGAAGGAAGTGTTTAAGTATCTTCCTTTTATTGATATGGTGCTTGTTATGACGGTGGAGCCCGGCTTCGGCGGTCAGAGCTTTATGGAGGAAATGTGCGTAAAGATGAGCGAGATAAGACGCGAGGCGCAACATCTCGGTCTTGCGGAACTTGAAATAGAGGTGGACGGCGGCGTAGACGTAAATACCGCGCCTTTAGCGGTAAAAGCGGGCGCGAGCGTTTTGGTTTCAGGCTCTGCGGTTTTCGGCGCGAAGGACAGAAAAGAGGCAATACGTCTTCTTCGCGCGGCGGGAGAAAATAAGGAGTAACGATGGCGACACAGAAGAAACCCTTAGAATTACATAAATCGTTCAGACCGAGCCGCGACTTTATCATAGCGCTTCTTCCGCTTATGATAATGGCGGGGTATCTTTATGGCGCGCGTCCTATACTCATCTTTCTTATGGCTATAGCGGAGGCGTTTATCTGCGACCTGCTCGCGGCGCTTATGCAGAGAAAACGCTACGACGTTACCGATATTTCGAGCTATATGTTCGCGCTTATCTTTGTGCTTATGTTGCCCGCGTCTGTAAACTACGGAATTGTACTTATCGGAGTTGCTTTTACGGTGCTTATTGGTAAGCACGCCTTTGGCGGCTACGGGAACTATCCCTTCCACCCCTCGGCTTTCGGCTTCGCTTTCATTAATATCTGTTTTACAGACGCGATATACGCCTATCCACGCTCCTTTAGTGTGATAGGAACGGGCTGGCAGAGCGGCGCGGCAACCTATGCGGGAATTACAAATTCGCTTAAGTTCGGCGGCGTGCCGTCGATAGATTCGGTGGATTTGTTTTTAGGCAACTACCCCGGACCTATGGGAACAACCTTCTGCCTAATAATACTTGCCTGTATGGTGCTGTTTATCGTTCATAAGACGATAAGCTGGCAGATTACCCTTACCTTCCTTGCTACCTGTGCGGGCTTTGCGCTTGCGTTTCCGCGCATACAGACGGGAAGGCTTGATTCACTTATTTACGAGATGCTTTCGGGCTCGCTTGTGTTTGCGGCTGTGTTTATCGTACCCGAACCCTCCGTTACGCCGACAAGACCGATAGCGAAGCTGGTTTACGGCTTTTTGCTCGGCGCGGTGACGGTGCTTTACCGAAACTTCGGCGCGTACGAAATGGACGTATGCTTCGCGGTGCTTATAATGAGCCCGATAGTGGGAAGGCTTGAGCGTGCCGTAAGCACGCGCGCCGCCAAGAAATCCGTCAGAAAGGCGGGTGAGAGAAAGCTATGAAAGCGGGAAGACCTAATAGGGTATCGCTTCCCCTAAACGAAGCGATAAAGCACGACCTCGTTTTCTTCAACAACCCCGTTCTTATACAAGGGCTTGCGCTTACTCCCGCGATAGCCGCTGCGACAACGCTGAATAACGCCGTTATTATGTCGCTCGCGGTATTCTTACTTGTAGTTCCAACGCGAATTATAAGCGAGTTCCTCTTAACTCTTCTTTCAAAGCTTCCGCGTATTAGGGCGATAGTGTACGTTATTGTTTCCGCCTCGGTTTATATTCCGGCAAGCTTTGTTTTGAACAGGCTTTTCGGCGCGTCGCTCGCGGATGTCGGAATACTTCTGCCGCTTTTATTTGTAGACGGCATTGTTATATCCCGCGCGGAAATACCCGCAAGGGAAAGCTTCTTAAAATCGCTTCAAAACGGAATATTTACCGCGCTTGGCGCGTCGATAGTACTTATTATACTCGGCGCAGCGCGTGAAATTCTTGGCGAGGGCGAGATATTAGGATACAAGCTGTTTGACGGACCTTTACTTAGCGCGGCGAGCACCGTCGCGGGCGGGCTTATAATAACCGCGCTGTTAGCCGCGCTCTTTCAGGCGGCGGCTGGGGCGTATAAGCGCGAACGCTTTATTGTGGAGGTGAGCGAGAATGAGTAACGTACTCTTAAACGCCATCGAAAACTTTTTTGTTCTTGCGCTTGCCGCCATTACACTTCAAAACATCGTGTTTTCGCGCGCTATCGGCGTAAGTGAGCTCATGTCGCTTATTGACGACACCACAAGTACATTTATCTTCGGAACGCTGCTTACGAGCGTGAACCTCATCAGCGGAGTTTTGTATTATTTCTTCTACACAGAGGTAGTCTCGAAGAGTGCGCTTGCTTTCTATTTCAGACCCCTTTCAATGCTGCCCTGCGCGCTTGTTGCGTTTATAATCGTTTACATAATTGCGATAAAATTCGCGGCATACGAAAATATAAACAGGTGCGTGCAGGCAATGCCGCTTGCTACCTTCAACTGTACGGTAATAGGCACCCTTTTGTTGACAACCTCTCGGCAGTTCACCCTCGGCGGCACAATAGGCTTCAACCTCGGCTCAAGCATCGGCTACATACTCGCGGTTATCCTCGTGACCGAGGGTAGGCGCAGAATAAAGTCTTCGGAGGTTCCCGCGGCGTTTCGCGGACTTCCCATAATGCTTTTATATATTGCCGGTCTTGCCCTTGCGGTGTACGGGCTTACGGGATACTCGTTCTCCTTCTGATTAATCGGATTAACGAACGGGAAATACCGGAAAAGGACATTTTTTTACCATGAACGAAAGAACAAAACAGATAGCGGCTAACATTTTAATGGTGGTGGGGTCGATTATCTGGGGCGGCGCGTTCGTCGCTCAAAGACTCGGCGCTGACAATCTCGGTGCCTTTAGCTTCGGCGCGATTAGATTTTTTATAGGCTGTTTGGTCATTGTGCCGATAATGCTAATAATGAACAAGAAACGCGATAAAAGCTTGCCGGACGCGCCGAAAAAGGATTACGTCAAGGCGGGGCTTGCCTGCGGAACGGCACTTTTCCTCGGCGCGTATTTCCAACAGTTAGGTCTTTCCTACACAACGGCGGGCAAGGCGGGCTTCGTGACCGCGCTTTACATTATCCTTGTGCCTATATTCGGCTTTATCCTCTTTAAGCGGCGGCTTTCGCCGAGAGTAATGGTCGCGACCCTCGCGGCCCTTGTCGGAATATTTCTTCTTTGCGTGGCTGGCGATTTCGGTATAAACATAGGTGACCTATATGTTTTTATCGGCTCGCTCTTCTGGGCGGCGCAGATACTTTTAATTGACAGGTTCGCTCAGCGACTGGACGGGTTGAAGTTCGCGGTTTGTGAATTTTTCACCTGTTCGCTTCTAAGCGCGATAGGTATGGTTTTCTTTGAAACGCCGACATGGGCAAACATTAAGGCGGCGTGGATACCGATACTTTTCTGTAGCGTGCTTTCCGTCGGCGTGGGCTTTACGGCGCAGATTATCTGCCAGAAGTATACCGAGCCTACCGTCGCGTCGCTGCTTATGAGCTCGGAATCGGTCTTCAGCGTTATCTTCGGCTTCTTAATTCTACACGAAGCGCTTACGGGAAGACAGATTATTGGTTGCGTGCTTGTGTTTGGCGCGGTGCTGCTTGCCCAGATAACCCCGGGACAACGCAAAACTATACAAAAACCAACAGATAAATAGTGACACAATTCCGCTTGAAACGGCCTTGTCGAACATATATAATTAAATTACGAAAGGAGTTTACTATGGCAAACATTAAAGGAACAAAAACCGAAGCAAATCTTCTTACGGCTTTCGCGGGCGAGAGTCAGGCGAGAAACAAATACACATATTTCGCAAGTCAGGCGAAAAAGGACGGCTACGTCCAGATAAGCAATATATTCACCGAGACCGCGGGCAACGAGATGGAGCACGCGAAGCTCTGGTTTAAGCTGTTGGGCGGAATAGGCACAACGGCAGAAAACCTAAAGGCCGCCGCCGAGGGCGAAAACTACGAATGGACCGAGATGTACGCGGAGTTCGCAAAGGTAGCGAAGGAGGAGGGCTTCGAAGCTATCTCAATAATGCTTGAGGGCGTTGGCAAGATAGAGAAGGAGCACGAGGAGAGATATCTTGCGCTTCTTAAGAACCTCGAGGAGGGCAAGGTCTTTAAAAAGGACGGCGTGGTTGTTTGGAAATGCTCTAACTGCGGACATATCCATATAGCCGAAGCCGCGCCCGAGGTCTGCCCCGTATGCGCGCATCCGCAAGCCTACTTTGAGCTTCAAGCGAAGAACTATTAACGGATAAAGCAAGCCCCCTTCGGGTCTACCGAAGGGGGCGTTTTTGTTGCGTTTTTCGCGCACGGTTAAGCTTTTTGGTTTTCCTCTGGCACGCTTTCTTGTTTTACCATAACGCCCTTTATGCGGCGCTCGTCGCTGGAAAGGGAGGTGAGTATAAGTCCGTCAAATTCCGCGCTCGCCCTCTCGTCAGGCTCGGGTATCCGTGTTAGCAGCTCGCAAAGAAGCCCGCCTATCGTGTCGCACTCGACCTCTTCGGGTACCTCTTTTCCAAACCGCTCGAAAACGTCCTCTATCTCCGCGTAGCCGTCGCAGATAAGGCTGCCGTCGCTCGCTTGCGAGATTAGCGTTTGCTCCTCCTCGTCGTACTCGTCCTCTATATCGCCTACGATACATTCGAGGATATCCTCCATTGAGACAATGCCAGAGGTTCCGCCGTACTCGTCAACGACCACGGCGACCTGTATCTTCTTTTGCTTAAACTCAACGAGCAGCTCCTTAGCCTTGCGGGTTTCCGGGATAAAAATAGTGCTTCGAAGGTGGTCGCGAAGCTTAACGCTCGCGGTATTTTTGCCGACGTAGGTAAGAAAATCCTTAACGTAGGCAATACCTATAATATGGTCGAGACTGCCCTCATAAACGGGTATTCTCGAATAACCGAATTTTACGGAAATGTCAATAATATCGTCAATTGTCGCGTCGGAGGCTACCGCCTCTATTTCGGTGCGGTGGGTCATAATGTCCGCGGCTTCCACATCAACGAAGTCGAAGATGTTGCCTATCATCTCCTTTTGGTCCTCGTCGATAACGTCAAGCTCCTCAACGGTGTCCACAAGCTCCAGCACGTCCTCCTCGGTAACTCCGCCTATCTCCTCGCTCATTCCGCGCGCGACGATAATCCTTCGCGCAAGCGAGGTAACGATATAGGCGAGTGGATTAAAGAGCGTAACGAGCCTTAACAAAAAATTCTGTTTTGTGTCGTACGCGTCGCTGTGTGCGATGCCCCACGAAAGAGGAAGAAAGACAAAAACTGTCGAGGTTATTAGCGCGAAGATTATGAAGATAAAAACCTCAAGTACCTGATAGGAGGCGCTAATTGTAATAGTATTTCAATG
>CAYWJF010000064.1:6874-9035 GCA_964458545.1 uncultured Oscillospiraceae bacterium
GAAGGGATAGTACGAAGAAAGCGGATTAGTAACAGCTCTCATAATAAAAACGGAGAGCTGAGAGGAAAGCCGCGCAATATAAACTACCGCAAGCACCGCGAAGACAAGCGACCAAAGTATCGCCGAAACAGCGCGTATCGAAAGACCTACGCCACTTTTTTGTATCTCTTTAGTTGTGCTTGCTTCAAGCACAACGCCCAGCGTGACGCAGCTGAAAAACAAAGCCACAAGGCTCAGTAAAAGCTGGATTATGGGCCAACTGTCGGGGTCCATCTGTTTGCTCCTTTCAAGGTAAGGGGATTATTTTGAGTACAGTATAATCTAAAAAAACGTGTTTGTCCAATAGTGACACAATAATGTGATTATTTTCGTGTAAAAGAGCAACAGCGCGCTGCTCTTAACACCTTCGGTATTTCTCAGAATAAGAAGCGACAGCGCTCAAGAAGCTTTTGCCAAACGCCGAAAAATCGGTCTTTTTTCTATAGAAATGAATTCTTTTGCCTTTACAATACACTATAAAAGTGATAAAATCTAAAATTGGCTAAATAATTCAAAAGAATTAAAATATAGGAGGACACTATGGCACGTAAAATGCTCACGATGGACGGCAACAACGCCGCCGCCCATGTATCCTACGCCTACACCGACGTAGCGGCTATCTATCCGATAACCCCGTCTTCGGTTATGGCTGAGGTTGTCGACGAAAGGTCGGCTAAAGGACAGAAAAACATCTTCGGACACGAGGTAAAGGTCGTTGAAATGCAGTCCGAGGCGGGCGCTGCCGGCGCGGTTCACGGCTCTCTTGCCGCGGGCGCTCTCACCACCACCTTCACCGCTTCACAGGGACTTCTCCTGATGATTCCGAATATGTACAAGATAGCGGGCGAGCTTCTCCCCTGCGTAATCGACGTTTCCGCCCGTGCGATAGCGAGCCACGCGCTCTCCATCTTCGGTGACCACTCCGATGTTATGGCTTGTCGTCAGACCGGTTTTGCTATGCTCGCTGAGAGCAGCGTGCAGGAGGTTATGGACCTTACGCCCGTAGCTCACTGCTCCGCCATTAAGGGCAGAGTTCCGTTTATTAACTTCTTCGATGGCTTCCGTACCTCACACGAGATTCAGAAGATTGAAGTTTGGGACTATAAGGACCTCGACGAGATGGTTGATAAGAAGGCTATCGAGGAGTTCCGCAATAACGCGCTTAACCCCGAGCACCCCGTAATGCGCGGCTCCGCCCAGAACCCCGATATCTTCTTCCAAGCGCGCGAGGCGTGCAACGGCTTCTACAACGAGCTTCCCGCCGTCGTAGAAAACTATATGAACGAAGTTAACAAGAGAATAGGCACAGACTACGCTCTCTTCAATTACTACGGCGCGGCTGACGCTGAGACCGTAATAATCGCTATGGGCTCGGTTTGCGACACTATCGACGAAACAATAGATTACCTCAACGCCGCGGGCTCAAAGGTCGGTCTTGTAAAGGTTCGCCTTTACCGTCCGTTCTCCGCGAAGCACCTTGTCGCGGCTCTTCCCAAGACGGTTAAGAACATTGCGGTTCTCGACCGCACGAAGGAGCCCGGAGCTCTTGGCGAGCCGCTCTACCTCGACGTTGTCGGCGCTCTTCGCGGAACGCAGTTCGACAGCGCGAACATCACAAGCGGACGCTACGGTCTCGGCAGTAAGGACACCACCCCCGCCCAGATTATCGCCGTATACAAGAACGCGGCGGCGAAGGACGGCAAGCAGTTCTTCACGATAGGCATTAACGACGACGTAACAAAGCTTTCGCTCGAAATCGGCGAAAACCCCGACACTACGCCTGTGGGAACAACCTGCTGCAAGTTCTGGGGTCTTGGCTCTGACGGTACCGTCGGCGCGAACAAGAACTCCATTAAGATTATCGGCGACCACACCGATATGTACGCGCAGGCATACTTCTCCTACGACTCGAAGAAATCGGGCGGTATCACCGTTTCTCACCTTCGTTTCGGAAAGTCGCCTATCCGTTCAACCTATCTAATCAACAAGGCTGACTTCGTTGCCTGCCATAACCCCGCCTATATCGGTAAGTATGACATGGTCGAGGACATTAAGCCGAACGGCATCTTCCTTCTTAACTGCCAGTGGGACCTCGCGGAGCTTTCCGAGAAGCTTCCCGCAA
>CAYWJF010000065.1:0-8899 GCA_964458545.1 uncultured Oscillospiraceae bacterium
CACATTTCTGCGTTACACGATTTCCAATCGTGCGCCCTCGACCAAGCTAGGCGACATCTCCATAGATAACACCATTGTTTGTGCGACTTATATATAATAATTGAAAAATTTCTTCAAGTCAATAGAAAAAAGCCCTTGTTACATTACTTTTTTTATATTATAATAATATAATCATTTTTATGTAAAAGGGTGTCCTTATGAAAAGAGCGGAAATTAAAGCATTATTTGCGAACAAAGGAATAAAGGATTCCGAAAGCGTTACCGTCGCGGGTTGGGTCAAGACCTCTCGCGAGAGTAAAAATTTCGGTTTCATTGAAATAAACGATGGAAGCTGCTTCAAAAATCTTCAAATTGTTGTTGAAGCGGAAAAGTTCGATAATTTTAAAGAGGTCGCGAATATAAACGTTGGAAGCGCTATTATCGTGAAGGGCAAAATTGTGCTTACGCCTGACGCGAAGCAGCCCTTTGAGGTAAACGCCGACGAAATATCGGTTGAGGGTAGTTGCGACAACACGTATCCGTTACAGAAAAAGCGCCACACGCTCGAGTTCCTTCGCACTATACCACACCTTCGCGCACGCACAAATACCTTCGAAGCTGTTTTCCGCGTTAGAAGCGAAGCTGCGTTCGCTATCCATAAATTCTTTAATGAGAACGGCTTCGTTTATGTTCATACACCGCTAATAACGGGCAGCGACTGCGAGGGCGCGGGCGAAATGTTCCACGTAACAACCCTTGACCTCAAAAACCCGCCGCTTACCGAGGACGGAAAGATTGACTACAAGCAGGATTTTTTCGGACGTGAAACAAACCTGACCGTTTCGGGACAGCTTGAGGGCGAAACGATGGCGCAGGCATTTGGAAAGATATATACATTTGGTCCCACCTTCCGCGCCGAGCGCTCCTATACTCCGAGACACGCTGCTGAATTCTGGATGATTGAGCCCGAAATGGCGTTTTGCGACCTTTCGGGATATATGGATAACGCCGAGGCTATGATAAAGTCTGTTATAGGGCATTTGCTTACGACCTGTACAGATGAACTAAACTTTTTCAATAGCTTCTACGATAAAGAGCTGTTAAATAAGCTTAATAAGCTCGTAAATGACGATTTTGCCCGTGTAAGCTACACCGAAGCGGTCGAAATACTTGAAAAGCATAACGACGAGTTCGATTTTAAGGTGAGCTGGGGTTGCGATTTACAGACCGAGCACGAAAGATATCTCACCGAAAAGATATTCGAACGCCCCGTTTTCGTCACTGATTACCCGAAGGAGATTAAGGCGTTTTATATGCGGGTAAACGAGGACAACAAGACGGTTGCGGCGGCTGATATGCTGGTGCCGGGCGTGGGTGAATTGATAGGCGGTAGCCAGCGCGAAGAGCGTCTTGACGTGCTTCTTAAGCGAATGAAAGAGCTTGGACTTAATGAGGAGGACTACGGCTTCTACCTTGACCTTCGCCGTTATGGCTCAACAAAGCACGCGGGCTACGGTCTTGGCTTTGAACGTCTTATTATGTATGTTACTGGTATTGGTAACATACGCGACGTAGAGTTTTATCCGAGAACAACGGGCGGCTTTTATTAAGAAACAAACCGACAGATATATAAAGGAATTGCTATGAGTAACTGTTACGGCAAGATGGAGAAAAAGGAAAGAGAATGCCTGCTTGAAAAGCTGAGAGCTGAGTATAACGACTTTGCTTCGCGCGGTATGAAGCTTGATATGTCAAGAGGTAAGCCCTCAAGCGAACAGCTTGATTTATCGCTCGGTATCTTCAATCAGAGATTTGACCGTGAGCTTTTTACGCTTTCCAACGGAATGGACGCGCGCAATTACGGCGTTCCTACAGGTATTCCCGAAATGAAGGCTATCTTTGCCGATATCCTTGAGGTTTCGCCCGAAAACATTATTGTAGGCGGCAACTCAAGCCTTAACCTTGAATACGACTTTATCTCGCGCGCTTATACCCACGGCGTATATGAGGGTGCGAAGTCGTGGAAGGACTGCGAAAAGCTTAAATGGCTCTGCCCGTCGCCCGGTTACGACCGTCATTTTGCTATTACTGAACTTTTTGGTTTCGAGCTTATTACCGTACCCATGACAGAAAACGGACCTGATATGGACGTTGTTGAGAATCTCGTGGCAAACGACGAGTCGATAAAGGGAATATGGTGCGTTCCCGTTTACTCAAATCCGACAGGCGCGGTATACAGCGATGAAACTATAAAGCGGCTCGCTTCAATGAAGTGCAAGGCAAACGATTTTGTTATAATGTACGATAACGCCTATTGCGTTCATCATTTGTATGACAAAGTTAATACGGTAATAAGCATACTTGAAGAATGTGAAAAGGAAGGCAACCCTGAAAGGGTAGTTATGTTCACCTCAACGAGTAAAATTACCTTCGCGGGCGCTGGCGTTTGCTGCGTAGCGGGAAGTGAAAAGCTTCTTTCGGCAGTAAAGAAGAACCTTTCAATACAGACAATAGGCTTTGATAAGACAAATCAGATTCTACACGCAAAATTTCTAAAAAACTTAGATAACGTTAACGCGCATATGAAAAAACAGGCTGAAATAGTTCGACCAAAGTTCGAGACGGTAATGAAGATACTCGACGAGGAGCTTGTAAGCGTAAAAATTGCAAGCTACATAAAGCCGGAGGGCGGCTATTTCATAAATCTTGTAACGCCGAAGGGCACGGCAAAAAGAATAGTTTCCCTTTGCGCCGAAGCTGGAGTAAAGCTAACGCCCGCGGGTGCAATGTTCCCGTACGGCGTAGACCCAGACGACTGCAATATTAGGATAGCGCCGACCTACCCCGATTGTGAGGAGATAAAGCTTGCGGCAAAGCTTCTTGCGCTTTCCACTAAGATAGCTGCGCTCGAAAAGCTTAACAGTAATCCCGCTTGAAGTGTATTCAAGTAAATAATATATAGTTATTTCGGAGGTCCTTATGAAAAGTTTTGGCAAGGTAATATTTATCCTTATTGCCGCGCTGTCGATATTCGTCTTTGTACTGGGCGCGTTCGGTATCGCTGAGCATTACGGGGATATTACTACCGTAATAGTAAAGTCAGCCGAGCAGCTTGGTATCGGCTTGGACGGCTCGACAAATATGAAGATAGTCCTTTCGCCGAGCGAAGAGGGAAAAACCCTTTCCCGCGAAGAGATGCTTTACACAAAAAGCATTCTCGAAAAAAGGCTTGACAGCTATCTTATCGACGAGTACAGAATTAACTGCGATTTTGAAAACAGCACCTTTTCTGTTGTAGTCGCTTATAACATTAGTTCGCAGTACACAAGCTCATGGGTAGTAGCTCAGCTTACTTCCGTAGGTGACGTTAAGGTTTATGAGGGTGACGCCGTAGACGAGAGTAAGGTAATCATTTCGAGCGAAAACATCACGAGCGCAGAAGTCTTTAGAGAGATGCTTAGTGATACCTACGCAAGATACGGCATTGAGATGTCGCTCAACGCAGAGGGCAGAGAAGCTTATAAAGCCGCAATGGACAAGCTTTTAGCGGAAAAGACCGATACGTCCGTTTCAACGGTTTCGATATACATCGACGGTCAAAGCGTAGCTTCTATGGGAATTAACGAGGAGTTTAAGGGAAGAAACGCAATAATTAAATCATCTATGCTTAGCTATGAAACTGCTGCAGCCGCAACGATTATTATTGACAGTGGAAAGCTTCCCGTTGAGCTTAAGAACACTTCAATTACCCTTATGAACGCGAGTATAGGCGAGCAGGCAATAACGGCTTTACAGCTTGCGGTAATAAGCGCGCTCGCTATTAGCTTCTTCTACTTAATTTATAAGTACCGTCTTTGCGGCGTTGCAAGTATGATTTCTATGCTTGGCACCGTCGGCGGTTTACTGCTTGTATGTACAGGTATGTTTACAATAACGTCGCCGAACAGCGTTATTCCGCTTACGGCAACGGCTATGGCTGCGGCGTTTATTACAATATTTATAAACTATGAAGCAAACGTACGATATTTTGAGTCTATCAAGGCTCGACTTGGTGAAGTGTCGCCTAACAAAGCGATTGTTGAGGAGTTTAAGAAGACGGTCGGCACGACGCTTGGTATAGATTTCGCTCTTGTGCTTATCTCGCTTCTTTTCTATATATTTGTAAGGAATCAAGGTATTCACTCATTTATTTTAAGCCCAATATTTGCCGCTTTCGGTGTAAAGACGGTAAACTTCTCGTCCTTCACTTACTTTGGAATAATGCTTCTCGCAGGTACGCTTATCGGCTTCCTGTCCTCGGTTCTCGGTACTTTCGCCTTGCTTTATTCCTTGAGCTGCTTCAAATTCGCTTCAAACAAAAAGCTTTTTGGAGGTGAAAGATAATGAATATCAACTTTTACAAAGCACGGCGTATTTATTTAATTATTGCGGCGGCGGTTATCGCTCTCGCGTTTGCGGTATTCTTCATCTTCGGCTTTGCAAGCGACAGTATAACAAAGGGATATACCGAATATAAAGCCGTTGTATCTTCCGAAGCAGACCTTGAGAATGTAGATATAGAGTATCTTAAAGGTAAGGTTAAGGAAACGATAGGCAACAGCGCAAACGTCGCTTTCTGCACAGATTCTGTGTCATATGAAACGGTGCTGGTAATGAACCTTCCGTATGGAAGCGAAATAGACGAGCAAAGCGTTGTTACTATGCTTAACGCAGAGTATCCCGATTTTGCGGTAGATTCTTTAAGCTCCACGAACTACGGACCTTCGGCAGAAGGAGCGTTCTATCTTAGCTTTGTTGCTTCCGTAATAATTGTGCTTGCTGTACTGTTTGTTATTTCGCTTTTCTTCGCGTCAACCAGAAACGCCTGCTTAATTCTTTTGGGTGAGGTGCTTTCGGCGCTTATGGTTACCGCCGTTTATCTGTTTGCGAGAGTTGCGTCTTTTATGCTTCTTATCGCGTCAGTATTTGCGAGCATAGTATTCTCATTTGTTCTCGGAATTGTGATGTTAAAAGCGCTTGACGCCGCCATCGCGAAATTCAAGAAGCCCAAGCACTCGGATATAATGAATAGTGCCTTAAATAGCGAGCTTGGAAGAATATTTACTATTTTGGTTTTAGGCGCGCTATTCGCTATAGCCTTCACCGTTATTGGTTTGGTTTTCGGCTATGTCGGAATTATCTATATCGGTGTAATGCTCTTTGGCGTTGCATTGGCTTCGCTCTTCACGACCACGCTTATTATTCCCACGCTTTGGAAGAATAAATAAAACGCGGAGGTATAATGTAAATGAAATGCCCGTTCTGCGGACACCCTGACACAAAGGTTAACGACTCGCGTCCTACCGATGATTTCAGCAAAATTCGCCGTAGAAGGGAATGTCTCGACTGCGGACAGAGGTTTACAACATACGAAATAGTTGAGACTGCTCCCGTAATGGTTGTTAAAAAGGACGGCTCGCGAGAGGTTTTCGACAGAGCAAAGCTTCTGCGCGGTTTACTTAAGGCGTGCGAAAAACGCCCGATTTCAGCCGGGCGTTTAGACAAAGCCGTAGAAAACATTGAACAGAAGTTGTTAAACTCAATGGAAAGGGAGGTACCATCCTCCTACGTCGGAGAGCTTGTAATGGACGAGCTAAAGCTGATAGACGAGGTAGCCTACGTCCGTTTTGCTTCTGTTTACAGGGAATTCAAGGATATTAATACCTTTATGGCTGAGCTTGAGGATATGCTAAAGAATAAACACTAAATAAGTTTTTTGTTTGCTTCCTTAACAACCTGTAAGTGCCGTAGAGTTTTCGAAAGCTCGGCGTTAAAATCGTTATGGTGCTCGGCGCCGACATAGGCGTAAAGACCCGAAAGCGACACGTTAAGGTTATTATAATGCTCGCGGTCAACAAAAAGAATAAATAAGGCTTCATTTCGCTTGAAGAGTTGTTCATACTCTTCAAGCTTTTTATTTGCCATTTCATAGTCACCCAAGCCGTTAAGATAGCCCGCCTTCATAAGTGAAACTCTCATATCGTCCGTGACCGTTTCTACTGTTTCACAGGAATACCACGTTAAACCTACTAATAATACTACAATAATTAGAGCTGCATACAGTCTTTTCATAGTGCCTCCCGCCTAACAAGGGTTATCTTTTCACCGTCGGCATTATACTGCATAAGCAGCACGTCCTTTAGTTCTATTGAACGTTCACGAAGCTTTTCGTTAAGCCAGTTATCAGAGAGTCCGCTGTACTTAAAGGTATCCTTTTGTACCTCACCGTTAAGGATGAGGTTCAGCGGAGGATATTCGCCCTCCGTATATGCGTTAAGCTGGCCGTTTGTTTCAATTACCGCGTAGGATACGTCATTGATATCGTAGATATCCTTATTTCGCAAAGCTTCCAATACGTCGGTAATACCGAACCTTAGGTCGAATAGCTGTTTTTGGTCTATTACACCGTCGCGAATAACGGTCTTTGAGTTGCCAGAAACCACGGTGGAAAACTTGTTTGAGCGTATTTCGATAAAGGATAAAAGCACCTCAAGACAGATGATAATAAGGATAGGCGCAATAGCCGAAATAAGCGGCAGGTCTGTTTCTTCGATAGGCAAGGAGGCGAGGTTTGAAATAAGAATTGTGGTTACAAGTTCGCCCGGCTGTAGCTCGCCTATCTGACGCTTTCCCATAAGTCTTACCGCCGCAATTATCAGCGCGTAAACGATTACTGTTCTTAATGTTACAACAAGCATAATTAACCCTTCCTTTTGGTGGTTATTGTTTCAAAAACTACACAGACTATTCAAAAAGGATGTGAATAATTGTGCGTAAAGGCAACGAGCTTTACAGTAGCTTAGGGCAAAATAAAGAAAAAATATATGAGCTTTGCGGTAGCTCTGACGATATAGTAATTACACCTTTAGCTTCGGCTGGAATTGACTGTATTGGTATATGGTGCGACGGCATGGTTAATATGACCCTGTGCATTGAGCAGTTCTACAAAAGGGTAATGTCGGTCAGTTGTTGTGAGGTAAGAAACGCAAATGAGCTTATTGACAGGCTTAGCGAACGCAAGCCGCTTGTAGTAGATTGCAAAAGAATAGAAACCTTTGAAGAGGTTATCTATGCTGTAATGTCGGGAGCGGCGGTGTTAATAGCTAACGGCTGTGCATCGGCTGTTGCCTTAGCGGCGCCGGGCTTTAGCTTTCGCGCCGTGTCAGAGAGCTATACAGAAGAAAATGTTCGTTCTTCGCGCGAGGGTTTTGTTGAGCCGTTAAAGGTTAATATGACCCTTGTGAGGCGAAGAATAAAGAGTGAAAAGCTTGTATTCAAGACTATGCAGGTAGGTGAAATTAGCAAAACTGAAGTCGCGATAGTATATCTAAGCGACCGTGTAAACAAAGAAATGGTTAGTCTTATAGAAAAGAGACTACAAAGCATAAATCTTGAGCTCGTGCTTGAAAGCGGATTTATTGAGCCGTTTTTCGAGAATTCCAGAAGCTCGCTTTTCTCTGGGACGGGACACACCGAAAGACCAGATACCCTTTGCGGAAAGCTTCGAGAGGGTAGGGTAGGGATAATAGTAGACGGTACCCCATTTGCTATAATTATTCCCTTTCTTTTTATTGAGAATTTTCAAAGCTTCGATGATTACACTAATAAGCCGTATTATTCAAGCTTTATTAGGGTAATTAAATATCTTGCGTTCTTTATTTCCATATATTTTCCGGGACTATATGTCGCGCTTGCTAACTTTAACCCAGAGCTTATTCCTGCGAAACTTCTTTACAGTATATCTATTTCGCAAAAGTCCACGCCCCTTCCGTTAATGTTTGAGGCTATATTTATTACCGTCGTTTACGAGATTGTACGCGAAGCGGGGCTTAGGCTTCCGCGTCCTGTCGGACACGCGGTAAGTCTTATAGGCGCGCTTGTAGTTGGCGAAGCGGCGGTGAACGCTGGACTTATCGGCTCGCCTATGGTAATGGTTGTAGCGCTTACCGCAATAAGTGCCTTTACAATTCCCATGCTTCACGAGCCTATCACGATTCTACGTTTTTCTTTTATTCTTGTCGGCGGCTTGATAGGTCCAGTAGGACTTGCTTTGGGCTTCTTTTTACTAATACTGAGTATTTGTTCAATTAACAGCTACGGAGTGCCCTACGCGGCAATGCTTTCGCCATTCTCGCGTACCCTCTTCGTTGACGGCGTAATAAGAATGGGCTGGGAGCAGATGGAGAACGATAGAAAAAGACTTTGGGATTTAAACGGCGCGGAACTTAAGGAGGCGGAAGATGCACAACACTCAAAAATCAGTAAACGTCAGCTATTTTTTATGATTTTTCTTTCCCGCATTATATTGATTTTGGGTGATACAAATTTTTTAGATGTAAAAATTAATGCCGCGGAATATGCCGTATCGGCTGCGGCAGGGATAGCTATCCTATGCGTTATATACTTTGCTTCAGGAGCGGCAAAAATTGATTGTAAGGTATTAAGCAAAGGGTTTCTTACGGCGCTTTCATTTATTCTTTTTGTTTTTACAATAATAGAAACTGCTTTTACGTTAAAAAAGCTATTTGAAAATATGTACGCTGAGCTTACGCCTGTAATTATTGCGCTGCTAATTACGGTTATTGTTGTTTGTTTATCCTTAAAACACGGAATTGAGGGAATTGCAAGACTCTCCTTTGTGGTTGCTCTCATTATTATTGCGTCCTTAGCTTTTACACTTGTTCCAAACGCCGTTAATTTTGAAGCGCAACGAGTAACTTCGGTTTATGACATTTCTGGCGCGGGTCTTTGCGCGGCGGTTATTAAGCAGTTTGTCTTTTTCCCAGAATTAGCACTATTTTTTACCGTATCAAGTGTTGTTAACGAAAAGATACAGGTAAAAAGCGCGCTCAAGCTTTATATAATGCTCGCGTCGGTTACC
>CAYWJF010000066.1:0-8720 GCA_964458545.1 uncultured Oscillospiraceae bacterium
GCTTGCGACAAGGTGCTGATTGCATATGAAATTATTGAGCATAACGCACTAAGCGGGGTAGAGACTACCGAGCTTGAGCGTATGATAGACAATAAACTGGGTACAAATATGTCAAAAACGGAGGAAAAATGAAAGCGGTATTATCTGTTATCGGCAAGGACAAGCGCGGAATTATCGCGCGCGTGAGCGGCAAACTGTACGAAATGGGCGTCAACATTGAGGATATTTCGCAGACCATTATGCAGGACTATTTTACGATGATTATGTTGATTGACGTGCCTGACGACAATGATTTTCCCGTGCTTTGTGAAGATTTTAATAAGCTGGGGGCGGAGATAGGCGTGTCTGTAACGATTCAGCACGAGGGTATCTTCAACGCTATGCACCGCATATAGACGAGGAACGCTATGATTAACACACACGATATACTTAAAACCATCGAGATGATTGACCACCAGCATCTCGACGTGCGCACCATAACAATGGGTATCTCCCTTCGTTCCTGCGCCGACAGCGACATAAACAGGTGCTGTGAGAAGATATATAAGCGTATAACCGAGCAGGCGCGCGACCTTGTAAAAACGGGCGAGGCGATTGAAAAGGAATTCGGCATTCCTATCGTAAACAAGCGCATATCCGTTACGCCTATCGCGCTCGTGGCGGAAAGCTGCGCGGCGGACGACTATACCCCTATCGCGAAAACGCTTGACCGCGCCGCGAAGGACGTGGGCGTTAACTTTATCGGCGGCTTCTCCGCGCTCGTCCATAAGGGTATGACTACGGGGGACAAAATTCTAATTAATTCTATTCCGCGCGCTTTGAGCGAGACCGAGCGCGTCTGCGCCTCGGTGAATGTCGCGACCACCCGCGCGGGAATAAATATGGACGCCGTGAAACTTTTAGGCGAAACGGTAGTGGAATGCGCGAAGCTTACCGCCGAGCGCGATTCGGTCGCTTGTAGTAAGCTCGTCGTCTTCGCGAACGCGGTGGAGGATAACCCCTTTATGGCGGGCGCGTTCCACGGCGAGGGCGAGGCGGACTGCGTAATTAACGTCGGCGTTTCGGGTCCGGGCGTTGTGGCGCACGCGCTTGAGGCGTGTAAGGGCAAGCCCTTCGACGACGTGGCGGAAAAGATAAAGCGTACCGCCTTTCGCATAACCCGTATGGGTCAGCTTGTGGCGCTCGAAGCGTCAAGGCGGCTCGGCGTACCCTTCGGTGTTGTTGACCTCTCACTCGCGCCGACGCCCGAGGTGGGCGACAGCGTAGCAAAGATACTTGAAATAATGGGGCTTGAAAGCTGCGGCACCCACGGAACAACAGCGGCGCTGGCGCTACTAAACGACGCGGTCAAAAAGGGCGGCGTTATGGCAAGCAGCCATGTCGGCGGGCTTTCGGGCGCTTTTATCCCCGTAAGCGAGGACGCGGGTATGATAGAGGCGGTGAACAGAGGTAGCCTTTCACTCGATAAGTTAGAGGCTATGACCTGCGTCTGCTCGGTCGGCATAGATATGGTCGCCGTGCCCGGCGATACCCCCGCGTCCACCATCTCCGCCATTATAGCTGACGAGGCGGCGATAGGAATGATAAACAACAAGACCACGGCGGTTAGGATTATACCCGCTATCGGCAAGACGGTCGGCGAGAGCATAGAGTACGGCGGTCTTTTCGGCTCCGCGCCGATTATGCCTGTACACCATTTCTCTTCAAAGGAGTTTATCGACCGCGGCGGACGAATACCCGCGCCGATACATTCGCTTAGAAACTAACGAAAAAAGAACCGAGCCTCGGCTCGGTTCTTTTAATTATATTACAATATTACTTAGTAAATTCGCGCCGCTTTCGTAACAAATCAAGGGCGGTCTACCTTCCGCTCTTTATAAAAGCCTTAATCTCTTCCTCGGTTTTAAAGTTATCATAGTCACCCACAAGCTCGCCCTTGTAGTGGTAACGCACGCCGTTTATTTCGTTTCTCTCAAGATTTGTAAGAAGCGTATCCTCGCCGTTTTCACGGATAAATTCCGCGAAGGCGTGTATACGGGGCTTTTCAAGCATTCCGCAGCGGTTGCCGAAGTCTTTACATTCCCAGCAGCCCTTATATCCCTTTTCAAGACAGCAAAGACGGTTCTTGCACCAGTCCTTCTCCTTACAGCCGTCGTTGCGGCAGCCCACGCAGCTTTCGTTTTCACCGCATACCGCGCACGCGAGACCGCAGTAGGCTACGCCTTTAGTTCTGTCCATAAGCTTCTCCTTATATTGTCTGTACGAGAGCGCAGAGAGCCGACGCGATATTCATAAATCCAAGTGTTATATAAAGCGCTTTCATTGAGCGCTCGGGCTTCTCGTTCGGGTGAAATACGGTGAGCGATAGTAGTATCGGCGTAAGCACGGGTAGAAGATATCGACCCTGAAAGCCACTTACAAGTCCGCTCTTATACTCGGTAAACTGAATATATAGGCTCATAAAGGTAAGTAATATTACAAGTAGCGAACACGCCGACATTACAAACGAAACCGTCGAACGCTTATCTTTTTTTACACTCTTATCGAACAGCGCGGCGTATATAAGACACAGCGCGAAGGTGTAGGTTGCAAGCCACGGAATACCTACATTTAGCCAGCCGAGCATACTGCCAAGCATCCAGTCAAGGTAGCTTCTGCCGTTCATAAGTATTGTCTTAACGCACGCCCAGAGGAAGGACGGGGGGTTGCTAAGTAGATATTTTAGCTGAGCGGGCGAGTCTGCACCCGCGACATACGGGGTTTTAAGCACTCCCGCGGCTATAAGCAGCCACGCAAGGTTAAGAAAAACTATCATACCGCCAACCGTCGCGACGCTTCTAATATAGTCAGTCTTTGATTTGAACCGCTCCTTCGGAATGAGGAAGAGAAGAAGACAAAGCGGAAGATAAACTATTTTGCACATTGAAAGAACAAACGGAATTATATAAAGGAGCACTCGTTGCTTCTTTGTAAGCGGTTGCTTGCTTTCATACCGAAGATAGAGCACATATGCGACCATTGCCGCCGCGGACGCGAACGCAAGCCCGTCAGCGGTTATAACCACGCTGTTTTGAAAAGACATAGGAAGCAGCGATACTGTTAAAAGTATGTTTTTGCCTATCGGAATATATTTTATAGCAAAGTAAAGTATAATGCCCGTCGTTACGAAGTTTGCAGCCTTTGCGGCGTAACCGAGCACCCAAATGTTATTTGTGAAAAGCCGCGCTATAAAAATTCCCATTGCCTGCGGCAGGTAGTTAATTGGTGAATATAACGCCGTGTTGAGGTACGAGTAACTCTCTTCCGCCGAGGTATTATAGCCTTGCGATATACTGTCAAGTATATACCGCAGCGTTATATTTCCGCTTGCTTGGCCGCTTGAAAGCCCCGCGGGAAGACTGCCGTCGCCAGAAACAAACCTTCCCATTGAAATTTCGAACGCGCGTAAAAAGTGGCTTTCCTCGTCTGGTCCTATGTAAAGCGGCAGCGCCACAAAGTAGATAAGCCCCGCCACCGTAAAGAGAAGGAGAAAAACCTTCTCCTCTTTAAGTTCAAAGCCGTTCTTTAAAAATATGAGAAAAATAAGACCGCAACCAAAAATTGCGACTGCCGACAAGAGTACGGAAATCATATTATAGTTAAGCACGCTGAATACGGGCCGTGCTGATATTTTTCCGAGTGTAGTGTTTTCGCTTGTCGTCGTAACTGTTAGCTCTTCTCCTTGAGATGCTACTGTAACACCTTCTGAAAACTCGTAATAATGGTACATTCCGTCGCGCTCTTTGCCGCTTGGCGAAAAGCTTGCAACGCTCGCTCCATTCTTATCGGTAACCTCCACCGTTACCGCTTCTTCGCCGCTATCCTCAAATTTTATCTGAACGCCAATTATGCCGTGGCTCTTAGAATTGTTCGTCACAACCGCCGAGCTCTCGCTTGCGGAGCCGCCGACGGGCGTCAGCGAAACGGTATTCCCGTAATACGCCAGCGGTTCATCGGCACGAATTTCAAATATCACTAATAAAAGCGCCAGCGCAAGAAGCACGGCGCAGTATATTACAAGACCTTTATTCTTTTTTAAGACTGGCTTTAAACTCATCTTCCGACTCCCACTTCTACTCATAAAACCATTTCCACTCGGGGCTTTCGTCTTCAAAATACTCTACCGTGTAGCCGATACCGAGGTATATCTCGCGGCTTTCTATGTCGCTCTTTCGAGCGAAAACGGGTGCGTTCCCCTTCATATAGCGCATTCGGTCCACGCCCGTAAGTAATATTAGAATAACCGTTATAACTATAAGCGCCTTGCCTATTCCAACGAGCTTAAGCGCGCCGATAGGCGTTACTCGTTTTCTTTCGTTCTCTTCTTCGCCGTAGCCTCTGCCCATAATTCCACCCGTTAAAACAGCGCTTCTAAAAGCTGCCCTGCGCCAAACATAGCGAAGCCGAGCAGAATAAAAGCCACTAAAAGAATTCCGATATTAATGAAAACCTTCTCCCAGCCTATTAGGTCGGGCGACATAAACTCATAAGGGTAGCGGCTGTTTGTCCCGTAAATGGGTCTTTTAACAAGCGCGCCGCGTATAAAAGCAAATATCGCGTAGGCGAGGGGAATGGCTATCCAATATATGGCGTACTTCCAAAGCACCGCGCCCTTCGATTCAAATATGAGCCAGTTTGCGACAGACAACAGTGGAACGTAATAATGTACCGCTTTGTTTCCGAAGGTCTGGTACTGGGAAAACTCGCCGTAGGTTTGAGGGTTCGCTTTAATGGAGGGTAATAGCAGGAAGTGATAGATAAGAAAGGTAACGAAAATCATCAGCGTTACCGCAAACCATGAAAAGTGAGAGAAGAAGATATTATACAGGCTTACGTTTTCGTAGAACCTGAAAATATTGCAAAGCGTCCTTACAAAAAAGAAGATAAGAACGGCTATATTGCTAAGGTTTGTGTAATAAACGAGCATATCGGGGCGGCGTTCGCCCTCGGCTCCGTTCTTCGTCTGCGCGCGCAATCCCAAAAAGGCGAGCAGCATAATTAAAAATTCCAAGCAAAGATTGAGAAGCGTTCTCATTTTCCCCTCCGAATACCGTTTGAGATATTATAGCATATTTTTCTTTATTTTGTGGAAAAACAGAGTATAATTATAGTAGCAAAGCTTACTAAGGGAGGTGTGGCCCATGGATATTTCCGCAATCGCGGGAGTCAGCATCGATATGAACCTTATGAAGGTACAGCAAGCCGTTGATATCACGCTTACCAAGAAGGTTCTCGATTCCACCGAGGAGCAGGCCTTAAACCTCATCGACAAGATGATGCCTCCTCCCGGAACACTTTTAGACATAAAAGTCTGAAAAAAGCAAAGGAAGCAGTCAGTAGATTGCTTCCTTTAAATTTTTCTACTTTCCTATATATTCGGAAAGCGCCTTGAAGAGCCGCGCGGGAACAATCGGCTTTGCGAGGTGCTCGTTCATGCCCGCTTCGCGGCACATCTTCACATCCTCGTCAAAGGCGTTAGCGGTCATAGCAATAATCGGTATCGTTTTCGCGTCCTCTCTATCGAGGGCGCGTATCTGCTTTGTGGCGGTTATTCCGTCCATTATAGGCATACGCACGTCCATAAGCACCGCCGAATAGTAGCCGGGCTTTGACGCGGCGAACATTTCTACGCCGAGCTTTCCGTTTACGGCAAGCTCGCTTTTTAAGCCAACCTTTTTTAGCAACCGAGCCGCTATTTCCGAGTTAAGCGGATGGTCCTCGCAGAGAAGCACCCGCCTGCCCTCAAGTACCGCGTTGTTAATATTCTCGCTCGCGTTTGCGCTCTTTTCAAGCTCCCGCTCGCTTACGTCAAAGGTGAGGTCTACGGTAAAGGTCGTTCCGCGCCCAAGCTCGCTTTCCACCTCTATTCTTCCGTTATACAGCTCTACAAGGCTTTTTACTATTGAAAGACCAAGCCCCGTGCCCTGTCCTTGCTGAGTATCCACACCCTCCTGCTCGAACGGGTCGTAAAGCCTCTTTTGGAATTCTCGGCTCATTCCGCGTCCCGTGTCGCGGACGTAGAAGCGGAAGCTCGCCTGCCATTTTGTCGCCTTCATCTGCTGTACTTCAAATTCAACGTCGCCGCCCTCGGGCGTAAACTTCACGGCGTTGTTTAAGAGGTTAATAAATATCTGCTGCAGGCGCATTCTGTCGCAGACTATCGTCTCCACCGTAATTCCGCGGCGGATAGTTTTGAAATCTATTTTTCTCTTATCGGCAAGCGGCTTAATTACCGTTTCTATATCGTCGAAGACGCAACATAATTTTTCGGGCGTCTTGTTCAAAACGACCTTTCCGCTTTCAATTTTAGAAATATCAAGCACGTCGTTTATTAGGCTTAGCATATACTTGCCCGTAGCGTTTATCTTTTCAAGGAACTCGTCCTTCTGCTTTTCGGACGCGTCGTCTGTAAGCTCATGCTCGGAGAAGCCTATTATAGCGTTCATAGGCGTTCTGAAATCGTGGGAAACGTGGGTAAGAAAATCTCCCTTTGAGCGCGAAGCCTTCTGCGCCTCCTCAACCTCTATTTCAAGGCGCTCGTTCTCCGCTCTTACCGTCTGCGCTTCTACCTCGCTTGTTATGTCGCTTAGAAGCACCAACACAACCTTTTCGTCTATCTCGTCAAATCTAGTAAGCGTATAGCTGCATTTAAGCCATAAAACCCGCCCGTCACGGGTGTTCGCGCGGAACTTATCAACAAATCTTCCGTCGCCGTTGAAAACATTTTTCTTTACGTTTTCAAAGAGCGGTTTATAGTCGTCCTTGTAGATTATCTGCGAGGCGCTCTTAACCTCCTGTTGATACTGCTGCTTTGTGTAGCCCAGAATTTCGTAGTATCTGTCGTTTACGAAAATCGACCTTGTATCGTTCTCGCCTACCATAACGAAGGCGCCGACGCCGCTCGTTATGTTCGCCATAATCGTCGCGAGCCGTTCTGAGGTGTTCTTAAGCTTTTCCTCGGCTTCAATTCTCTCATTTTCGTCGTTTAGGGTCAAAAGCACCTTTCTCGTCTTTTTACCCTCGCCCTTAATCGCTATATACCGCGCGCGGAACCAGCGCCGTTCGCCAGAGGGGGTCTTAATTCTGAGCTCCATTTCGCCCATATCCTTTTTACCCTCGGCTATTTCCTTTATAAGCTCGGCGTTCTTCTCCGCGTCCTCTTTTGATACAACATCGCCGCTTGAAAGTATCTCTGACACGCGCCGCCCGTCGAAATCGGCGGCGATATATTTCTTAGCGAGCGAGTTCGCCGTATAGGTATGTAAAAACGGGTCGTAAACGAAAACCACCGTTTCCGTAGCGGCAAGTATTAGACTGTTGCGCTCGTCCTCCTCGCTTTGAAGTCGGCTGTATCCCTTTTGAATCTGCTCGCGTATACTGTTGGAAAGGTTAATCTGTAGCGTCACGACATTCGCGAGCTGCCGCCCGTCAACGGGTCTTACAACTACGCTGACGCCGTTATTCTTTATTATCGCCTCGGTTTCAGCGTCCAGCTTCTTTTCGCTGTCGGTCACGACTATTATAGGCAGCTGTGACTCGTTCATCATAGCCGCCACCCGCTTAAGGAAGTTTCGTCCGAACGGTATGTCTATATCCACAAGTATCGCTTTTATGCTTGAAAGATTTTCGCCGAGCACCGAAAGCGCGTCCGACATTGCTTCGGGCGAAAGGACGTTATACTCGTTTTTGTATTCCTCGTAAAGCTTCTGCGCTTCGGCGCTGTCATTGTAGATGGCAAGTATAACAAGCGCACGGTTTCTGTAGCAAAGGTCTGGACGAGTAGTAAAGCCTTTTGACTCCCAAAAGCCGTTTCCAAGCTCATTATCTCCCTTAACAACAAGCGCAACCTTATTTATACCCTCTTGTTTTAAGGCTTCCAGCGCCGCGGCGGTAAGAGCGGAGCCTATTCCGCGTTTTCTCATATCCTCTCTTACGGCGGTGTGGTTAATAAACCCTCGTCTTCCATCGTGACCCGCGAGAATAACTCCTACAATCTCTTCGCCTTCTTCATAAACAAAGCAGGTTTCAGGATTTCTCTTTAGATATTTCTCTATTCCCTCGCGTGAGTCGTCCTTATCGTTAAGCCCCATTCCGGGAGTTGCAAGCCATAGCGCGTATACCTTTTCGTAGTCTTCTTTTGTCATCTTCCGAAGCATCTGTTTTTCCTCTTCTTATAAATCTATATCGCTTTTATTTTATCACCCGACGTTTTTCATTACAACGCCCCCTTTCTCTTTATTTTTCGACAGTTTCTTCAACCTTTGACGTTAAGTTTTCACCGTTTCTTTTATTTTCTTCTTTTCTAAACATTTTCGACCTGTTTTGCACAAAAAAAGAACCGTTTTCGACAGAGCCTTTTCTTCGTTCCCATACCGCCGAAATGAAGTTTTCAACTGCTTCAACTGCCCTTACTACTACTGTTATATTAATTATCCTATTTAGAGAGAGACTTTCTTAAAAGTAAAACTTTGGGCTTTTTGATTGTAAACAGCCTTTTTATGGTATATAATTAAAAATACATATAAAATTTGAATATTTTTAGTCTCTCCTGTTTTTTAGCTGATGTTTTTATAAACCGAAAAAAATAAATTTTTAGGCTTGACAAATATGAAAGAAAACCGCAAAATTAGACAGACAGACAGACAGACAGACAGACAGACAGACAGACAGACAGACAGACA
>CAYWJF010000067.1:0-8265 GCA_964458545.1 uncultured Oscillospiraceae bacterium
CTATTTTTATGCCCGGAAATCGGAAAGGAGGTGATGCCCGGTGTTTTCAATTTTCAGCGGAAGGAGGTGTGAAAAAATCGTAGATGGCGAAGAAATTAGACGCAGAGCGTATCGAACAAGCCCGGCACCAAGGTCAAAAACGTAGTGACCGCCGTGAGGAGCAAAAACGGGAAATCCAAGACACCATAGCGAAAAATCGCAGCGGTCACCGCAAGGGCCGTGTCATTATGCCGGAAAAGAAGGAGTACGCATATCAAGAGGCTCGCAAAGTGCGTGTGGCGGCATACTGCCGTGTAAGCACTGCTGAAGAAGCACAGGTGGGCAGCTTTGAAATGCAGGTACAGCACTTCCAGTCCGTGATAGATAATAATCCGAATTATGAACTGGTCAAAATCTATACGGACGAAGGTATAAGTGGCACTTCTGTAGGCAAGCGGAAAGGTTTTCAAGAGATGATTGAGGATGCGTGTGCCGGTAAAATCGACCTCATTCTCACCAAAAGCATCAGCCGATTCGGTCGTAACATTGTGGATATTCTAACCACGCTGCGGACACTGAGTGACCTTAATCCCCCGGTGGCGGTAAATTTTGAATCCGAGGGTATTAACACCAGTGATGGCAAAAACAAGCTGGTCATTTCCATTTTGTCGGCTTTGGCTGAATTGGAGAGTCAGCAGAAAAGTATTGCTATCAAGGAAGGTATACGCTACCGAATGCAGGAGGGTCTGTACAAATATTCTGTAAAAAACACTATCGGATATTATCGAGATTATTCCGGCAGGGTCAAAATTGAACCTGCGGAGGCTGAAATCGTGCGGTATATCTTCGATAGCTTTACAGAGGGTGCTTCACCGAGGGAAATTGCGGAATCCCTCACGGAGCAAGGGATACGCTCTCCGAAGGGTATGGAATATTGGCGACAGGCTACCATCAAGAGCATTTTGCGCAATGAGAAATACTGCGGTGATGTTCGATACCAAAAAACCTACTCCAAAGACTACCTTACCCACAAAACGGCAAAAAACCGCAATATTCTGCCGCAGTGGTATTGGGAGAATGACCACCCCGCCATCATCAAACGTGAGCAATGGAACAGAGCGCAGGAACTGCTTGATGCCGGAAACTGGCGTAAAAGCAGCAAGCCACTGGAGGCTATGAAGAAAAAGTTCACGGTGGCAAAAGTCAAATCTGGCGTTCTGCGAGGGTATTTTCTCTTGGATATGATGTGGTCAAAAGAAGAACGAGACCAGTTCATACAAATTATCAACAGTATAAACGAGCTTGACGAGGGTCAAGAAGAAAGGAACGAATAATTATGGCTATCAATTTTTCTACTATCAACCTTGAGGTTATCGACATCAACACCAACGCCGCTCCTGACATTTTCATCAACCAGAACGGCATCACTTTCAGCAAGCGTGTGCTTGAGGACTTGAACTATCCACAGAATGTCCAGTATTGCGTGGATGCTGCCAACAAGGTATTTGCTATCCGTGTGTGTAAGGGCAACGAGGCGAAAGCCACTCCGTTCTCCAAGCCGAAGGCCGAGCAGACCACCACGCTGAGCTGCGGAAACAAGAATCTGCGTGATGTCATCGTTGCGATGATTCCCGGTTTTGATGCAAAGAAGCGTTACAAGGTGACCGGCGAGTACGATGCCGAAAATCGTGTGATGTACTACGATATGGCCACAGCCGAGGAGTCCTATTTCCGCAACAATGTCGGAAAGGCTGAATAATCAGTGAGGGTATCGCTGGGAAGGTGGTGATATAGGAAAAGACCACACAGCAGACTATCAAAGGCCTGTTGTGTGGTCTTTCTGTTGGCGCCGCTTGAGGACGTCACTCAAAAATTACTGTTGTTTTCAATAATCCCTAAGTGAACGCTCCAAACGCTGCGTTCTTTTTTTCTATTTCGGTTTACAACCAAATAGTTTTAATGTAAAATATATAATAAATAAACCTTAGTGAAAGGCGAAAATATGCTTAAGTATAAACGGATACTTATTAAGCTTTCCGGCGAGGCGCTTGCCGGTGACGATGTGCGCGGGCTTAACCACGACACGGTAGTTAAAATATGCGAGGCAATCAGCGAGACGGCGAAGCTCGGTACGGAAATCGCGATAGTAGTTGGCGGCGGAAACTTCTGGCGCGGACGCGATTCAAGCGGTATGGAGCGTACGCGCGCCGACCATATAGGAATGCTCGCGACGGTTATGAACGCGCTTGCCGTAGCGGACGCGCTTGAACAGATGAGCATTTCCGTGCGCGTTATGTCGGCTATTCCAATGCAGCAGATAGCGGAACCGTATATCCGCAACAGGGCGATACGCCACCTTGAAAAGGGCAGGGTAATTATCCTTGCAGCGGGCACGGGCAACCCCTACTTCTCCACCGACACGGCTTCGGCGCTAAGAGCCGCCGAAATCAACGCAGATATCATACTTAAAGCAACGCTTGTTGACGGCGTTTACAACAAGGACCCGCATAAGTACGCCGACGCGGTCCGCTATGAGCGGCTCAGCTTCTCGACGGTGCTTAATAACGGGCTTCAGGTAATTGACAGCACTGCGGCGAGTATGTGCCGCGACAACAGAATTCCCGTGCTGGTTTTTGATTTGCAAAACGACCCTATGAACCTTGTAAGAGTTGTTAAGGGCGATAATATCGGTACAATAATAGAGGAGGAATAACCTAATGAGCGAATATGCTAACCCGTACAGCGAGAAAATGGAGAAAACCCTAAGCTATCTTAAGGCTGACCTTGCCGCGACCCGCGCAGGCCGCGCAAACCCTGCGGTACTTGACAAGATACTCGTGGACTATTATGGAACGCCTACCCCCATTAACCAGATGGCGGCGGTATCGGTGTCTGAGGCGCGCGTGCTGGTTATTCAGCCGTGGGACGCGTCCGCAATTCGCAGTATAGAAAAGGCGATACAGATGTCGGATATCGGCATTAACCCTATGAACGACGGAAAGTGCATAAGAATTAATTTCCCGCAGCTTACCGAAGAGCGCCGCCGCGACCTCGTCAAGGACATAAAGAAGATGGGCGAGGATTCTAAGGTCGCCGTTCGTTCCATACGCCGCGACGCTATTGAGAAATTCAAGGCGCTTCAAAAGGACAGCGAGATAACCGAGGACGACCTCAAAAACCTTGAGGACGAGATACAGAAGATAACCGACAAGAAGACAAAGGAAGTCGACGAAGCTGTTAAGGCGAAAGAAAACGAGATAATGGAGATATAAAATGCCTGACGGGGAAAAGAATATACCTCAGCATATCGGCATTATTATGGACGGCAACGGAAGGTGGGCGAAGAAACGCCTGCTTCCAAGAAACGCGGGACATGTTAAAGGCGCAGAGGTATTTCAAACTATAACACGTCATTGTGAAAAGTTAGGCGTTAAGGCGCTTACTGTTTATGCCTTTTCCACCGAAAACTGGTCGCGTCCGAAGGAAGAGGTAGACGCTATTATGTCGCTTCTTCGCAAATACCTTCACGACGCGTTCGGCTTCAAGGGCGAAAACATTAAAATTAATTTTATCGGCGACAGAACTAAATTGGACGCGGATATAATTGAACTAATGAACGAGATTGAGGAGACCTCGCGGAACAATACGGGGCTTATACTCAATGTCGCGGTGAACTACGGCGGTCGTGACGAGATAGTTTTTGCCGCGCGAAGGCTTGCCGAAGATGTAAAGAACGAAAGAATCGGGATTTCAGACATAAATGAAGAGCTGTTCGAGAGCTACACATACACTCACGACCAGCCGCAGGTGGATTTAATACTTCGTCCGAGCGGCGAGGAGAGGCTGTCTAATTTCCTTTTGTGGCAGTGCGCCTACAGCGAGTTTGTGTATATGAATACGCTTTGGCCCGATTTTACGCCGAAGGAGCTTGACGAGGCAATAGAGGAATTCTCTAAAAGAAAACGCCGCTTCGGCGGAATTTAAACGCTAATTCGGCGGGTACAAGCCCGCCGTAATTTTTGCGGGAGGAAGAGAAATGAAAAAAAGGCTAATTTCGGCGGGCGTAGGGCTTCTGCTTCTCGCCGCGGTGATAGTGTGGTACGATACGCTGCTTGCAAACGTTGCGTTTGCAATAATCGGCGCGATTGCCGCGTTTGAAATACTGCGCGCGTATAATCTTCATAAAAACCTACTGCTTGACGTTTGTTATATTGCGTTTACCGTGCTTTCTGTCTTTTTTGAGCTGGCGTTTAAGCCTTATTTTACAGCAATAATCTCGCTGCTTATATTTATCACGCTTGTTACGGTAATGCTCAATAAAAATGCCAACCACACCGTTGCCGAAGCAGGCGGAGCGCTTTTAATGACCCTTGTTATTGTTGTGGGACTTAACTCTATGCTCTATATCAGAACCTTCACCCCGTATGTCGGGGACTGGCGCTTTATGCTCTTTGTTGGGCTTGCGCTCGGCTGGATATGCGATACCTGCGCTTTTTTCACAGGACGCGCTTGGGGAAAGAAGAAGCTTTGTCCTAAAATCAGCCCCAATAAGACGGTGGCGGGCGCGATAGGCGGCGTTGTCGGTACGCCGATATTTATTACAGCCGCGTTTTTTATCTATTCCGCGTTGGACAGCCTAACCGCGTTCGGCGGCTTTTCAAAGAATATCTGGCAGATAGTTTTTGTTTTCGTTATGTCGGCGCTCGGCGCGGTTGTCGGCATACTTGGCGACCTTGCCGCTTCGTATGTAAAGCGTGAGCGTGGCATTAAGGATTTCGGCAACATAATGCCCGGACACGGCGGCGCTATGGACAGAATAGACAGCGTGCTTTTCACCTGCGCCTATGCGGCTGTATGCTTGGAGCTTTACTTCAAGCTGTTTGTCGCGTTTTAACGGAGAATAACAATGGCTACAAAAAAGCTATCAATACTCGGCTCAACGGGCTCTATAGGCACCCAAACGCTATCGCTTGTCGAGCGGCTCGGAATTGAGATTGTCTCGCTTTCAGGCTACAAAAACTCCGCTCTTTTGGAGGAACAGGCGCTTAGGTTTAAGCCTCGGCTTGTCTGCGCGGTAGATGAGCAAGCCTATGGTGATTTAAAACTAAAGCTTGCGCATACTAATATAAAGGTGCTTTGCGGCGAGGAAGGACTTTTAGAGATAGCGGCGAAGGACGAAAGCGACACGGTGCTTACCTCTGTTGTTGGCATAGCGGGTCTTGCGCCGACGGTAGAAGCTATAAAGGCTAAAAAAACCATAGCGCTTGCGAATAAAGAAACGCTGGTTACGGGCGGGCGGTTAATTACAGAACTGACTCAAAAAATGAACGTAAGGCTTCTCCCCGTGGACAGCGAGCATTCCGCGATATTTCAGTGTCTTCAGGACAATAATTCCGCAAAAAGCTTAAAGAGAATATTTCTTACAGCCTCGGGCGGACCGTTTTTCGGAAAGACGAAGGAGTTGCTTTCAAGCGTAGGCGTAAAGGAAGCGCTTAACCACCCGAACTGGTCAATGGGGAAAAAAATAACCGTAGACAGCGCAACCCTAATGAACAAAGGGCTTGAGCTTATAGAAGCCATGTGGCTCTTTTCGCTGAAGCCCGAGGATATTGAGATAACCGTACACCGCCAAAGTATAGTGCATTCTATGGTGGAGTTTACCGATAATTCCGTTCTCGCTCAGCTCGGCGTACCCGATATGCGTATACCCATACAGTACGCGCTTACCTATCCCGAAAGAAAGCCGTGCCCCGTAGAGCCACTTACAATAGAGCGCTTATCCTCGCTTACCTTTGAGCGCCCCGACTGCGAAACCTTCGAGTGCCTTCGCGCTTGTAAGCTTGCCGCCGAAATGGGCGGTCTTGCGCCTTGCTACGCGAACGGCGCGAACGAGGTCGCGGTAGAAGCGTTTCTTGAAGGAAAAATAGGCTTCCTTGATATCGGAAGAGCGGTGGCGAACGCGGTTAATAAAGCGCCAAAAAGGGAACAATATACCCTTGATGAGATTTTTGAAGCCGACAGCACGGCGCGCGAAATAACGAAAGAATTTTTGTTTTAGTTTGGAGAAAAGATGGGCGTAGTTCTTACAATACTCGCTTCGATATTTATTTTCGGGCTTATTATCTTTATCCACGAGCTCGGACACTTTATCGCCGCGAAGAAGAGTAAAATAACGGTAAACGAGTTTTCCCTCGGTATGGGTCCGCGGCTTTGCGGCTTCACAAAGGGAGAGACGAAGTACAGCTTGCGCTTGCTTCCCATAGGCGGCTTTGTCGCTATGGAGGGCGAGGACGAGGACAGCGACAAGCCCGGCGCATTTAATAAAGCGCCCGTTTGGAATAGAATATGGGTGGTAGCGTCAGGTGCGATAATGAACCTGATTTTAGGCTTTATCGTTGTGCTTGCGCTTACCTGTTCTATGGAGTTGCTCGGAACGCGTACTATAGGCGGCTTTGCGGAAAACGCTGCAACCGAGGCGTCGGGGCTACAGGTGGACGACACTATCCTTGCCGTTAACGGAAGAAAGACCTACCTCATAACCGATATACAGTACGAAATAGCACGGATAAAGAACTACTCCGCTGATATCACCGTAAAACGCGGTGGCGAAGAAGTAACCATAGAAGACGTGAAATTCGGTAAAGCCACAGCTGAGGACGGAACCGAAACGATAGTTTTCGATATGATTTTCTACGGCGTGAAGCCCACCTTCGGCACGGTAATGACCTATTCATTCAGGTGGACACTTTCTATCGCGAAGATAGTGGTAAGCTCTATTGTTGACCTCATAACTGGTTACGCCGACGTAAGCCAGCTTTCGGGCCCCGTCGGTATAGTTTCTGTTGTTGGGCAAGCGGCTCAGCAGAGCTTTGCTTCGGTTCTAATGCTTCTTGCGTTCATTTCGATAAATCTCGGCATATTCAATATACTTCCACTTCCTGCGCTTGACGGCGGGCGGCTTGTGTTCTTGCTGTTTGAGGCAATAACAAAGAAGAAGCTTGACTCAAAGTACGAATCTCTTGTTAACGTGATAGGCTTTGTGCTGTTAATGCTTCTAATGGTGTTTGTGACCTATAACGATATCACGCGGCTGGTGAAGTAAGGAAAATAGTATGAGCAGAAAAGTAACAATAGGAAACGTTGTTATCGGCGGCGGGGAAAAGCCTGCGATACAGTCGATGCTGAACGTCCACAATTCGGATATTGAGGGGAACGTCGCGCAGGCGAAAAGACTCGAAAAGGCGGGTTGCGAAATAGTTCGTGCCGCTATTCCCTGTATGGACGCCGTGCGCCTTATTCCCGCGATAAAGAGCGCTGTTTCTATCCCGCTTGTCGCGGATATTCATTTTGATTATAAGCTTGCGCTTGAAAGCGTAGCGGCGGGCGTTGACAAGGTTCGCATAAACCCTGGCAACATAGGTGACGACTCGCACGTTAAAGAGGTAGTGGAGGCTTGCAAGCTAAAGAATATACCGATAAGGGTGGGCGTTAATTCGGGCTCGGTGGAAAAAAGCATACTCGCAAAGTACGGCGCACCGACAGCCGAGGCTCTCGTCGAAAGCGCGTTTTTCCACACAAGGCTTATTGAAAAGTACGACTATGACAATATAGTTATATCAATTAAGTCGAGCGACCTCAAAACGATGATAGCCGCCTACCGTCTCGCAAGCGAAAGGTGCGATTATCCGCTGCACCTCGGCGTTACCGAGGCGGGTACATATAAAATAGGGCTTGTTAAGTCCGCTGTCGGTATTGGCTCGCTGCTCTGCGACGGCATAGGCGACACCATTCGCGTGTCGCTCACCGACGACCCCGTGCTTGAGGTGGAAGCGGCAAGGACTATACTTAAAGCAATCGGTATCGCCGGCGGAATAGAGCTTGTATCCTGCCCCACCTGCGGGCGCACAGAAATAGACCTTATCTCTATAGCGAAAGAGGTAGAGGAAAAAACCAAAGGAATTAACAAAAATATTAAGGTCGCCGTAATGGGCTGCGTCGTGAATGGACCGGGCGAGGCGGCGAACGCCGATATCGGTATCGCCGGCGGACGCGACTGCGCCGTGCTCTTTAAAAAGGGCGAGATTATCAGAAAGATATCGGGCGACATAGCGGCGGAGCTTATAAAAGAAATAGAAAAGATGTAGGGCAAACAATGGCGGAAAACCTAAGCGCGCTTTTTCCCGAGTTTACGCAGAAGGAAAAGGCTGACGCGAAAATTGAAAAGATATCGGTCGACAAAGACAGAAAAGAAATCGTTCTGTCTTTGTTTTGCGATAGCTTCTGCCC
>CAYWJF010000068.1:0-4522 GCA_964458545.1 uncultured Oscillospiraceae bacterium
TTGTGCCGTCAAAGTCGGCGACTACCTTGTCGCCTTTTTTTAGCGTTCCCTCTATTATCATATCGGCGAGCTTGTTTTCAAGCCGACGCGCCACCGCGCGCTTTATCGGGCGCGCGCCGTATACTGGCGAATACGCTTCCTCAGCAATGCATTCCACCGCTTGCTTCGTGACTAAAAGCCGTACGCCAAGCTCCGAAGCACGGTTCTGAAGCTTCTGTAATATTAGCCCCGTTATCTTTAAGACGTCCTCTTTCTTTAGCCTGTCAAACACTACGGTCTCGTCAATGCGGTTCAAAAGCTCGGTGGAAAATACGGTTTTTAGCTGCTCCTCCACAAGCGTTTTAAGCTTGCAGTAATCGTCGCCGCCCGCGCCGAAGCCGATAGGCGCCGTACCCGTCGCAATTAGCTTCGCGCCAATATTCGTCGTAAGCACGACTATGCTGTTAGAGAAATCTACCGCGCGCCCGTCGGAATCGGTTAAGCTTCCCTCCTCGGTGATTTGCAAAAGGAGGTTGAAGATAGGCGCGCAGGCTTTTTCCGCCTCGTCAAAAAGAACCACGCTGTACGGGCGCTTTCTCACAGCGTCGGTAAGCTGTCCGCCCTCGCCGTGACCGACATAACCCGGCGGCGAGCCTATAAGCCTTGCAACCGAGCTCGGCTCGGTATATTCCGACATATCAATTCGTATGAGCGCGTCCTCTCGTCCAAAGACACGCTCGGCAAGCACGCGGCAGACCTCGGTTTTTCCAACACCCGACGGACCGCAGAAGATAAAGGAACCGCTGGGCTTATTCGCTTCCTTAAGCCCCGTGCGTGCGCGTCTGAGCGCCGCCGAGACGGAAGCAACCGCCATTTCCTGCCCTATTATCCTTTCGCGCAGCGTTTCCTCAAGCGCCTGCAAACGGCGGCTCTCATGCTCGCCTATCGCCGTAAGCGGCACCCCAGTCCAATCGCTTATTACCCCAGCTATATCCTCTGCCGTTATACCGTTTTCGCCCTTCGGAGAGATAACAAGGTGCCGCCTCGCGCACGCCTCGTCTATTACGTCTATCGCTTTATCTGGAAAGCGCCGCTCGGTAAGGTATCTTTTTGAAAGCCGCACGGCGCTCTCCACCGCTTCAGGCAGTATTTCGACCTCGTGGTGCTTTTTCAGCAGCGCGCACTGACAGCCGATTATTTTCTTCGTAAGCTCCTCGCTCGGCTCCTCCACCTTAATAGGTAAAAAGCGCCGCGCGAACGCCTTGTCCTTTTCCACTGACTTATTAAATTCCGCCGTGGTGGTCGCGCCGATTATCTTAAGCTCGCCGCCCGACAGAAGCGGCTTTAATATGTTAGAGGCGTCTATCGCCCCCTCCGCCGCGCCCGCGCCCATAATGGTGTGCATCTCGTCAATGAAAAGGATAACGTCACCCGCCTTCATTACCTCTGAGAGGGTGTTTTTGAACCGCTCCTCAAAGTCACCGCGATACTTTGTTCCCGCAACCATATTCGCGACCTCAAGCGATAACAGCCGCTTATCGAGCAGCTCCTTCGGGCACATTCCGCTGACGAGCAGCTGCGCGAGCCCCTCTGCCACGGCGGTCTTTCCCACGCCCGGCTCTCCCACAAGGCAAACGTTATTCTTCTTTCGCCTTGTAAGCGCCGTTACAACCCGCGCTATCTCGCTATCACGCCCAACTATCGGGTCAAGCTTGCCGTCCAGCGCAAGCTCGGTAAGGTCGGTGGTATACTTCTCAAGCGGCTTTGACTTTGCCCTTCTTTCAGCGAGCATAACATCGCGCCGCATAGAGTTCGGAGATTCGCGGCAGTCCCTTCGCATACCCTCCTCGTCTATTCGCGCGGTCTTTAAAAAACGCGAAAGCTCCGCATCCTTCGCCATAAGCAGCGCGCAAAGCAGCTGCTCGGTACCAACGCACCCGTCGCCCAACCGCTCGGCGCAGACGCGGGCGTAGTCAAGCACGGAAACGAGCGAGGCGCTCATATCCGACGCAAAAAGCCTCATCCTTCCGCCCTGTGAAAAGCTTTCGCTTAAAAGCTGGCGTGCTTTTAGCGCACGCTTCGCGTTTCGGTTTATTATTGCGGCGGCGTCGCAGTCCGCCGTTTCGCAGAAAGCCGCGAAGAGGTGCAGCGGCTCTGCCGAGGGTGCGCCGAGCTCCCCCGCTATCTTTAACGCCACGGAAACCGCCTTGTTTGCCTGTTTAGATAAGCCCTTTATCATAACTTTACTCCGTCAATGTTTATTGCCGACCTCGGCAAGCTGATTATTGACGGATTTACAAGCGTTTAAACAAGCCGCCGAATCCTAAGACTCGGCGGCTTTCATAAATACTATTAACTATATCTCTTCAAGCGCTTCCTCAAGCGTTAACGCAAGCTGGTCGGGACAGGAGGTATTTCTAAAGCCGCAGGTCGTGCCCTTTAACAGCTTTATAACCTCCTCGGGGCTTCTTCCAACGCAGAGCTTTGCTAAACCCTTTTGGTTCCCGTTGCAGCCGCCCTCGAAGGCAACGCTCTTTATTACGCCGTCCTCTATCTCTACCGTGGTGGAAAGCGAGCAGGTACCGACGTTTCTTCTTTTATGTTTCATTTTATCTCCCTTCACTAAGCTCGAACAGTTTTTCAAGCTCCCGTTCCTCTGTCAGATAATCGCCAAGCATAGCATAGTTTGAGCTGTTCGAGCCGTGGTAGTCCGAGCCACCCGTTTTTATAAGCCCGAACTCGTCGCTAAGCTCATCAATCTGTTTCTTAAGCGTTTTGTCCGCCGAGGGGTGGTTATGCTCTACGCCGTCGATAAGCCCCTTTCTCGCAAGTTCACCGATAAAGGGCATACTGCCGTAAATCTTCGGGTGGGCGACGACGATAACTCCGCGTGCCTCGCGCATTGCCTTTACCGTTTCAACCGCGTCGTTATAGCTCGGCTCAACAAAACAGCTTCCGCCGTGGGAGGAGAAAAGCTTGTCGTAAAGCGGTCCGAAGGTCTCCCGTTCGTAGCCGAAATCTATAAGCACATTCATCATATCCTGCTTATGAATTATGCCGCTCGGGCAGTAGCGAGAAAGCCGCTCCTCGGTAAGCACGGGATATAGCTTTCGCACCTTTTCAAACATAGCTCTTCCCGCCTTGGCACGCGAGTGGTTCATACGCGCAAAAAGCGGCTCAAGCGCGCTTTTATCCTTCGGCAGGTAACAAAGAATGTGACATTTCTTCCGAGTAGCAGGCTCTACGGTGGACATTTCGCAGCCTGTTATGACCTTAACCGGGTCGTTTTCATCGACGAAGCTGTTATCCATTAGGTCGTGGTCGGTTATCGCGACATAATCCATATTAAGCGAAGACGCGAGGTCAAGCGCGTCGCGCCGAGATAGTATTGAATCCGAAGCATTCGTATGGCAGTGTAAATCCGCTTTCATTTTACCGTTTCTTTCGTTTTTTTTTATTATAGCACAAGCAAAAAACGGGTACAATCGGTTACAGACGATTATACCCGTTGTATTTATTGCCAAGCTACAATTTACGCCTTGTATAACTCTGTTTGAAGGAGTTAACCCTCTATGAGCCGAGCCGCGATAACGAAACGAACGCTATCGTCGCTTGTGCAGGTGGAAAGGACAAGTATTTTATCGTCCGTCGCGGGCTTTACGCCGAAATCAACGAAGCTGTTGTTAAGCATATAGTCGAGCGTTTGGCGGTACTTCACGTCGTCGGGATTGGGGTCAATATAATCTATAGAAATAGGTATGTTAACCGCGGCGAAAATTTCGTATTTCAGCTCTTTATTCAAAAGCGAGAAGGTGACAGTCGGGTTCGCCTTCGCGAAAACGGGGTCCTTATATTTCTTAAGCTTCGAAAACCTCTCGCTGTCGGCGTAGTCGTCAAGCGAATGCCCGTAGATAATAGAAACCTTATCGAAAAGCTGATTTCCGTCGCTCACGTTAATATAGTCGAGGAAGTAGCAACCCCAAATATCGCTTTCGCCCGCCTCGTTTTTTCTAAGGTAAAAGTCGTTGTCGGTGGCTTGGAATACAGGGTTGTCTATGTCGCAGGCGGAAAGGGAAAGCCAGCCCACAACATCGCTGTTGCTTTCGTAGGCGGCTTTAAGCTCCGCTGAGGTAAACGGCGCAAAGTCTTCGTCAACGTTCGGCGTAACGGGGTCAGTTTGCGGCTGGGGCGGCACAATCGGTTCCTCTGGCGTGGGCGCGCGAAATACGCCGCTGAGTAAAAGAACCGCCGCAAGAATAGCAACGACAATTAATCCAGCTGCTATCACTACGGCTTTTTTATTGCCAAAAAAGCCTCTTAGCCCACCGGAAGGAGTATTCTGTTTTTCGTGTTTAATCTTAAGCTTCATTATTGCCTTCAAAGCCTTCTGCCGCAAACGGCGAATATTCAGTAAAAAAATGATAGCACAAAGAAATACGGGTGTAAAGCGACGTTTATGCTTTTAGGGGATAAGGAGCAATCGCAGAGCCTACCCACGAAAACCCAAAGCAAACGTAGCCGTTGCGAGGGCGTTCACAACCGA
>CAYWJF010000068.1:4622-8220 GCA_964458545.1 uncultured Oscillospiraceae bacterium
AGCCGTTGCGAGGGCGTTCACAACCGAGCAGGCGAAGAGTAGCGACGGTTTGAGTGGCAAAAATACAAAGCAAAGCTTTGCTTAGACGCAACAAAGCGAAATAATTTGAGCGGCGTTTGCGCCCAAAGGGGACCCCGAGAAGCCCATAGCGAAGCGACGGCTTTTCGGGGATAAGGAGCCCTACCCACGAAAACCCAAAGCAAACGTAGCCGTTGCGAGGGCGTTCACAACCGAGCAGGCGAAGAGTAGCGACGGTTTGAGTAGCAAAAGGCGACGCAACAAAGCGATATGAAAAAGCAGACCATCATTTCTGAAAGTCTGCTTTTGATTTGAGCGGCGTTTGCGTCGCCGTGGAGCGGGTGACGGGAATCGGACCCGCGTAGCCAGCTTGGGAAGCTGGAATTCTGCCATTGAACTACACCCGCAGAGTGCAAAAACTATTATACAGCCCAGATAAGTTTTTTGTCAACGCGAAAGAGGGAAAAAACAATTGAAAGTCGATTGACACGCGAAGCGAAAAATAATACTATTAAACTACTCGAATAATTTGAAACGGAGCGCGCGGTGTATAAAGTAAAGACACAACAGAACAGCGGTCTTCCCGCGGCGCTTACGGCTCGCCTTCGCGATGCCGACGGTGTAGCGCTGAAAACCGCGCTATATATTCTGTCTTTAAACCGCGCAACGAGCGAGAAGGAGATTTCGGCGGCGCTTGGTATTCCAACTGAGACTGTCTCGCGTGCGCTTCGCTTTTGGGTAAGCGCGGGTCTTATAATTGAAACTGACGAAAAAAGCGAAAGCGTCGCTTCTAAGACGGTTTTTGACGAGCCGAAGGCTGTCAGCTTGCGCGAGCCGCTTTCGCCCGAACGCATAAGCGGTATACTTCTTCGCAACCCACAAATCGCAAACCTTATGCAGGAAACGCAGACTCTTCTTGGGCGTCCGCTCGCTTCAAATGAAAGCCGCCTTCTACTCGAAGTAATAGAGTATGACGGTTTACCCGCCGATACAGTTCTTCTGCTCGTCGGCTTCTGCGAGCCCAGAGCGAAGAGTAGCCGCGCGGTAATTAATAACGTTTCACGTCTTGCAGAGGAGCTTTCAAACGAGGGAGTTACCTCGTACGAGGCGGTCTGCGAAAGGATTAGGCTGTTTGAGCTTCGCGAGCAACGCGAAAAAGAGGTAGCAGACGCGCTTGAACTTAAGGATAAAACCTTTAGCCGCTCAGAAAAAGCAAATATTGCTCGGTGGTACGAGGAGTACGGCTACGATATTTCCTTTGTTAAGGAAGCCGCCCTTCGCGCGGGCGAAAAGAACACGGTGAAATATATAGGCGGCATACTTAAAAGCTGGTATAACAACGGATACAAGACATTAAAGGACACCCGCGAGGAGATAAGCAACACCTCTGCGCCCGTATCTAAGACGAGAGCGCGCGGCGAGGATTCATTAATAAAGCGCGCCGTTAATATGCGGCGTGATAAGGAAACGGTTTAAGGAGAGAAGGATGGCTTACAGCGAACAGGCGAAGCGGCACGCCGCCGACATACTTGAACGAAGGCGCGCGGAGGGTTCACTAAGCTTTGCGGCGGCGCGTGAGGAAGCGTTCGGGCGGGTTCCCGAGCTGCTTTCGCTTGAAGCAAAGGCGGCGGAGATAAGCGTAAGCGCGGCTAAAGCTATGATGGCGAGCGGCGGCGACGACGCAAAAAGGGCGCTTGACGCACAGCTAAACGAAATAGGCGAAAAACAGCGTATGCTTCTCACGAAGCACGGGCTTTCTCCCGACGCGCTTCGCCGAGGCTATTTTTGCGAAAGCTGCCGCGATACTGGCAGAACGCCCGACGGGAAGCTTTGTGCCTGCGCCGAAAAGCTTATGCGGGATTACTCCTTTTCAGAAATAAAAAAGGTCTCGCCGCTGGAGCTTTCCAGCTTCGACAGCTTTTCGCTAAACTACTATTCGACGCAAAAGGACGACAGCTTCGGCAACTCGCCGAGAGCAGAGATGACAAAAAATCTAAAGGCTTGCAAGGAGTTCGCCGAGCGGTTTCCCGACTGTCCGAGAAGCCTGCTTCTTTTAGGCGACGCGGGACTCGGAAAAACCCACCTTGCGCTTAGTATCGCAAAGCGGGTAACCGAGCGCGGATACGATACGATTTACTGCGGCGCGGCGTCTATTCTTCGGAAGATAGAAACCGAATACTTTGAGGAGCACCGCGAAACCGCCACCCTTGATAGCCTTAAGAGCGCCTCACTTTTAATATTCGACGACCTCGGCGCGGAGTTCAACAGCGCATATGTAAAGGTGGCGCTTTACGACCTCATTGATTCGCGCATTATTGCGAAAAAGCCCACCGTTTTCACTACAAATTTTGTGCGTCAGGACGCGTTAAACGCCCGCTATGGAGAGAAGATAACCTCGCGGCTTCTCGGTTGCTGTACGCTTCTTCCCTTTTACGGCGAGGATATAAGAATTATGAGAGGCGGCGAAGAACTATGAAATACGACTGGACTGACGAGTATTTTTTATCCTTAAAGGGCGCGAGCAAAGATTTTAAGGCTGAGTGGAACTGGACGCGGTATTTAATCCGCGATAAGATGTTCGGGGCTCTCTGCTTCGACGGCGAAAAGCCCGTTTACCTCACCCTTAAGTGCGAGCCTACCGAGGCGGAATTTCTGCGTGCGCAGTACAACGACATTATCGCGGGCTACTATATGAACAAGACCCATTGGATTTCTATAAAGGTGGACGGAAGCGTTCCGAACGAGCTGGTAAAGGACTTAATTCTTAAATCCTACACGCTGGTGCTTTCGGGCTTTTCCAAAAAAGCGCAGGCGGAGATTGCGGGCGCTTGAAGCAAAAAAGCAAAGCTAATCCTATGAAATTTATAAGGTCCTCGGCATATGCCGAGGACCTTTACATTTAACTGCGTTTTTATTTTTACAACAGCTCCTTTATCTTATCAAGGAAAGCCTCTTCACCGAGGGTGTTAAGCTTAAAGAATATGGCTTGACTTCCGCCAGACGTAATAGCGGAAAGGTTAACCGTGCCGTTTGCTCCCTCAAAGAGGGTAACGGATAGACTGACTCTGTTTTCGCCCAAAATGCTGTACCGCTCAAACACTCGGACGCTACAGCGTGAGCGTCCGTCGGTAAAGTCGCTCGAATCCTCAAGGGACGCCGAAGCGCTGCCTTTTAGTATTCCTTCTTCAATTCTACTAAGCGCCGAATCAAAATCATAGCCTAAGGTCATTTCAAGCTTTGCCATTATTTATCCCCTTATATGTATTGTTGGTTGCGCTACGCTAAACACAGTATAACTATTTGTTCATCTTCTCTCCCGCGCTCAACAGCGCATAGCGAGAGGCTGAAAGGTTGATACCGCCGAGGCGGAGAGTAGCTCTTTATCCCTTCATCTTCTCTCCTGCGCTCAACAGCGCATAGCGAGAGGCAGTTAGATTTATTCCGCCGAGGCGGAGAGTGGCTCTTTATCCCTTCATCTTCTCTCCTGCGCTCAACAGCGCGTAGCGAGAAGCTGAAAGGTTGATGCCGCCTTGGAGATAAACCCTAAACGGCTCCCTCATCGGCGCGTCGCAGGAAAGCT
>CAYWJF010000069.1:0-3788 GCA_964458545.1 uncultured Oscillospiraceae bacterium
GCATGGTTTACGAGAAGAACCCCAACTACTGGGATGCCGCTAACGTAAAGATTGAACGTCTTGAGTTCATGCTCTCCGCTGACGATACCGCTATCTTTGCGGCTTACAACGCGGGAGACCTTGATTTCGCCGACACAGTACCTACCGACGAAATCGCGAACCTTCTTACAAACAAAGAATTCTATGTTGTTGACCAGCTTGGCACATACTATGTCGGTTTCAACGTCAAGTCCAACCTCTTCGGCGGCAAGACAGTTGAGCAGGCAAACGCCATGAGAAGAGCCTTTGCGCTCCTCGTAGACCGTGATTACATCTGCGAGACAGTAGGACAGACCGGACAAAAGCCCGCAACCTCCTTCCTGCCTTACAATATGTCTGACGGACACGGCGGCGAATTCAAGTCCAACGACAACGCTTATACTTATCCCGACGCAACTTCTCTCGGATACTTCCCCGTTGACCCCGATGTCGCTGAGGCTATCGCGCTTCTCGAATCCGCGGGTTACGAGTTTAAGGACGGCAAGCTTTCCTCCAAGACCCCCATTTCGATGGAGTATCTTACTAACGACGGAACAGGCCACATTGCTGTTGCCGAGTGCATTCAGCAGGACTTCGCAAAGGTCGGCATTGATATGACAATCCGTACCTGCGACTGGAACACCTTCCTTGACGAGAGAAAAGCCGGTAACTACGACATCGCGCGTAACGGTTGGGTAGCTGACTTCAACGACCCGATTAATATGCTCGAGATGTGGACTATTGACAGTGGTAACAACGACTGCCAGTTCGGTAGATTCACCGACGAAGAAGCGGCTGCTTACGATGCATACGTTGCAGAGCAGGCGAAATAAGCTTTTTCTTCTACGTTAACCTTGCGTCCCCGGGGTAGTAATCTCGGGGGCGCTTTTGCGTTTTTTGAGATAAGGCAAAAAACAGCGTAGTAACAAAGAGAGCGGCTCGCAAGCCGCAAGCCCTTGCGAAATATGTCGTAAGAGCGTATAATTTAAACACTAAATTAGGAGATTAAGTAATGCAGGTTGATGAAGTTTTAAATAAAAAGGGCGCGATTTTCAAGTTGACCTTCTCGTCCTTTGTCATTTCCTTTCTGTCTATTCTGGTTAACAACGTCGACCAGCTGATGATAAGCCGATACTCTCAAACGTCGGTGGCGGCGGTAGGAAACGCAAATCAGGTATCGTGGATACTTCTTCTGTTTTTAACCGTGGTATCCAACGCTTCGGTAATACTTATCGCTCAGTATAAGGGCGCAAATAATAAGAAGCTTGAGCAGGAGACCTACGCGGTTTCGGTAGTAGTGAACGTAGTGCTCAGCTTGATTATCGGCGCGGTGCTTATAGCCTTTGGACGCGGTATGTTCCGCCTTATGAACATAACCGACCCTATAATACTTGAGCAGGCATATGTATATATGGCAATCACCGGCGGCTCGACGCTTTTCACGTCAATGCTAATCCTTTATGAGGCGTTCTTCAAAAGCAACGCTATGCTTAAGGAATCGCTAATTGTTTCTATCGGCGTAAACCTCTTTAATATACTCGGCAACTGGCTGCTTATCTACGGCATAGGACCGTTCCCCGAGCTTGGCTATGTGGGCGCGGCTATCTCCACCGTAGTTTCGAGGGTGCTTGGCGCGATAATACTTATTATCGTTTTCAGTAAGCGTGTAGGAAAGATAGATTTTTCCTGCCTAAAGCCGTTCCCTATGAACCGCCTGAAAAAGCTTTTCGCTATAGGCATACCGTCGGCGGGCGAGGGCTTTTCCTACGACGCGGCACAGCTTGTTATAATGAGCTTTATTAATACGCTTGGGCTTGTTGCGGTAAACACAAAGATTTACGTTGCGCTTATCGTCTCCTTTGCGTACATACTTACTATGTCGATAGGCGAGGTAAATCAGGTAGTCGTCGGCTATATGCTCGGCGCGAAGCTACACGATAGGGCAAACTCGCAGGTTATGAAGAGTCTGCTTGTTGGAATACTATGCTCGGTTACGCTTACCGTAGGTCTGTATTTTGCAAGCGACTTTGTTATCGGCTTGTTTATGTCTAAAACCGACCCGCAGGTCGTCGCCTTACGAAGTGAAATACTCGCGCTTGCGAAGCATATAATGATTATTGAAATTTTCCTTGAAGCGGGACGCGCTATCAACCTTGTTATGGTGCGCTCCTTACAGGGTGCGGGTGACGTAAAGTTCCCGGTAATTATGTGCATAATAAGCTCGTGGTGTTGCTCGGTGCTTGGCGGCTATATATTAGGCGTAAAGCTGGGTTACGGGCTCGCGGGCATATGGATAGGCATAGCTATGGACGAAATTTTTAGAGGTATCGTTTTAATCTTCCGCTGGAAGGGCGGACGCTGGAGAAAGATAGATATTGTAACAGAGCCCGCCGCGAAGGAAGCGGTAGCAGAACAGTAAAAGTAAAGAGCGTCCGCGAAAGCGGACGCTCTTGTATATTTAGCGCTCTTTTGTAAAGACTATATTTAAAAAGTGAAGGAGCGCATTATGAACCCTTTTAAACAGAAATCGAAGCCGCTTGAAAGCTGTATAGTTGATTTATCAAAGCTTTCGAGCAAGCCCTACAACAAGAACACCGCCGACCCCTACACAAAGATAAGAATTATCCTTATGGACGGCACCGAATACGAATCGGTGTGGTGCGGACACCAGTTTTCGCGCCACTGCGACGATAACGAGCTGCGGCGCGAGCTTGCGCTAATAAGGCGCATCGAGCAGCAACAGCAAAAGCGAATTTCTTCCCTTAAGCCAATTAGCGAGACGATACTTGAAACCACGATAGGTTACGAGATGCTCGCGGTGGACCTCACCTCGGCGCTCGCTATGAACGAGAAAGACCCCACCGTTAAAAAGGCGCTCGATTTTGCGCTTTTAGAGGACTTCGACCATCTTTACCGCTACAGCGACCTTTTAGAGGGTGAGCAGGGGATAAAGGCAGAGAAGCTTGTCGGAAAGCACATTGAGCTTATGCCGGGACGCCCGACTATAGCCGAGCACCGCTTCCCCTATGACGATATCAGACCGCATATTACCGCCGACGCGGACCTTCTGACGAAGCTTCACGTGGGAATAATCACCGCCGCCGAGCAGCAGACGATGAACTATTATATGAACCACGGCGCGTTCTACGATACCGAGGCGGGGCGTAAGCTCTACAGCGAAATCGCTATGATAGAGGAGCAGCACGTAAGCCAGTACGGAAGCCTTAAGGACACGAATATGACATGGCTTGAGTGCTTGCTTATGCACGAATATACCGAGTGCTACTCCTACTACTCCTGCTATGAGAGCGAGACCGATGCGGGCGTAAAGGAGCTTTGGGAGGAGCTGTTCGAGCAGGAGCTCGCGCATCTTCACAAGGCGGCGGAGCTGCTTGAAAAGCACGAGGGTAAGCAGTGGGAGCAGGTTATCCCCGACGGCACATTCCCGAAGCTTTTGGTGCTTAAGCCCAGCAAGGATTATGTCCGCGAGGTGCTTGAGTCGGTAAGGCTCACCGCCGTGCGTGACGACTATAAAGAGGTTGATAAGCTTTCTGACGACGCCGACTTCTTCCGTTATCAAGAGCAGGTTGTAACGAACGAGAACGAGGAGCCCGCGCATAAGGTAATAAAGAACTATATCGCGAAGAACAAGAAGGATTACCGATATGAGGAAGCGCCGCACCCCATCGACGCGCTTCGTGACCGCGAGAGCGATAATACCGAAATAGCGAGAAAAAAAGAAGCGTAGAAAAAGGCATAGAAAAGCCCCG
>CAYWJF010000069.1:3798-8148 GCA_964458545.1 uncultured Oscillospiraceae bacterium
TTTAGTTTTAAAGCTTGTATTCAGCTATCGGGATGTATTTCGATGTGTCGTCGCTCGGTTCAAATACCGTGCGCTCAAAATTGCACGAAGTATGTTTAAGCGCCGTTTCGAGGAAGTAAAGGAATATGCCCATATCAATAGAATTGAAGTAAGCGGCGTGGGTGCGCGGAAGCTTTATGCTGGGCTTAGGGTCGCGGCAAACCTTAAGTATTCCGCCTTCGTTTTCTATACGCCACGGTTGACTGTTGCAGGCGCTCGGCGCGAGAAGCGCGGTTTCAGTAACGCCGCTAATTGTCTCGCCGAACCACGTTTCGCTCTGCTTCTTTCTTATAAATTGCGCAGCCTCGCTTCTGAACAGCTCGCCGTCGCTCTTTCCGAAAACCATAAGGATAACGTATGCCGTACCCTCGGGACAAGCGGAGGGCTTCGGTCTTCCCGCAAGCCCGTACCAGCAAGCGCCAATACCGCGCGCCGCGAGGAACAAATCAAGCTGTTCAAGCAGGTATCCCGCGTTTATTAGGTAGTTGGGCTTCTTTTCGCTATAAATTCTTTTTCCGTATTCGCCGAACTTTGCGTTGGTATCGGTTCTTTTTACAAGCTCATACTCTACTCGAATATCGGGTAAAAGCGGTGTGAAGGAAGTAAGCGCCGCCATGATTTCGTCAAGCTCCGTCTCAGTAAGCGGGGAAGCGGCATCATATTTTCTTACCGAACGCCGTTTAGATAACAAGTCATAATAATCGTACATATTCTACTCCTTTTCCTATGCTGAAATTATACCACCGAAGCAGTAATTTTCACAACAGCCACAATTCGTTTTTGCGGAGGCTCAAGGTTTTACCTTTTGACGGAAACTAAAGAGCAAATTCTGATTTTCGCACAATAGCCAAAAAACGCGGCGAGAGCTATAATTAAGATAACAGCTCAAAACTACATTGAAATAAGGTGAAAACAAAATGAAAGAAAAAAGCAAGGGAATGGGCTTCCGCTTCTGGTTGCTCGTATGGGGGCTCGGAATAGCGGGGCAGCTTTGCTGGAACATGGAAAATCAGTGGTTCAATACCTTCGTCTACGCGAAGATAGCGAAGGACCCAACAATAATTTCGTGGATGGTCGCTATCTCGGCTACCGCTACCACAATATCCACCTTCCTCGGCGGAACGCTCTCGGACAGAAAGGGACGTCGCCGTATAGTTATTTCGGTGGGTTATATAATGTGGGGCGTTTTTACTATTATCTTCGGACTTACTCAATTTATTACTGGCGGGGCTATCAGTCCCACGTCACAGCTTATGGCGGTCGCTGGTATTGCGGTCGTTTCCTCCGATGCTATTATGAGCTTCTTTGGCTCTATGGGTAACGACGGTGGCTTTAACGCTTGGGCTAACGACAATATGACCGATAAAAACCGCGGGCAGATAGGCGCGGCTATGGCGACCCAGCCCGTAATCGGCACGATTGTCGGCACGGTTGTAGGCGGTATGCTTGTAGGCAGCGACGATAACTATATGCGTCTTTTCCTTGTTATGGGCGGTGCGGTTATAGCTTTCGGCGTGCTTGCGCTTTTCTTCTTAAAGGAAGCGCCCGACCTTAAGCCGAACGTAGAGGGAACCTTCTCGCAGCAGTTCTTCAGCGTCTTTAACTTTAAAAAGTATTTTGCGCTAAAGGAGCTTGTTTGGGTCAATTTAACACTCGCGGTGTACTTTATTGCGTTCAATATGTATTTCACCCATCTCGGCAATTATATGATTTACTATCTCGGCTTTGCCGCGGACGCTATGGGGCTTATCGAGGGCGTGACCCTCGTCGCCGCTATGCTTGTCGTTATTCCCGCGACGGGGCTTATAAACAAAAACAAATCGCCGCTTCTTTGTATTATTTCCATAGTTGTGAACTTCCTCGGCGTTATGGTGCTTGGGCTGTTTGTCAGACCCGAAAACGTCGATACAGCCGCCTTCTTCAACCCCGTGCTTATGGGTGGCGTGTTCCTTATCGGTGTGGGCTATGTGCTTATTTTACAGACACTCACCGTCTGGTCGAAGCAGCTTTACCCCGCCGACGCTCGCGGTCAGTTCGAGGGAATACGAATTCTCTTCTTCGTGCTAATTCCTATGGTGGTAGCGCCGCTTATCTCCAACCCCGTAATAAAGGCGAGCGGAGAGTTTATTGACGAAAACGGCTTTACGGCGTACCTTCCTACGCACACGCTCTTCCTCGTGGCATCGGGGCTGGTGCTCCTTACCTTTATACCTCTGTTCTTCGCGAAAAAGTACCACGACGCACGGCTTAAGAAGGGCGTAAATAAGGAGGCTTAGTATGGCTTGGTGTTTTTACGTTTTAATTGCCTTAGCTGTACTATACCTTGTTTTAAGTGTAATTGTCGCAAGTGTCTGCCTCGGTATGCTCTGCACCACCAAGCAACGCCATACGTTTGAGTACGCGAGAAGCTTTGATACCGACAACGGCTTTGGCGAGAGCTTTAAAGCCTACGACAGTTGGGACAAAACCGATTTTGAACTGCAAAGCGACGACGTGTTACTAAAGGGCACCTATATTGTAAACCCGAACGATAAGGGAAAAAGGAAGAAGGTCGCCGTCATCTGCCACGGACACACTATGAACCGGCTCGCGGCTGTAAAGTACGCGAAGACCTTCTATGAGTGCGGCTTTAGTATTATGACCTACGACGCGCGTTATTTCGGTGAGTCAGGCGGCGAAATATGCACCCTTGGGCTTCACGAAAGACGCGACCTTGCTAATATAACAAGGTTTACCCGCACCGTTTTCGGCGAGGACTGCATTATAGGCTACCACGGCGAATCTATGGGCGCGGCGACGGTGCTCCTTGCGCTCGACTATGAAAAGCCCGATTTTGTCATAGCCGACTGCCCCTTCTCAGATACCATGGCGCTGCTTCGTTATCTCGTGGGAAAGGTAGCGCATTTTCCGTGGATACCTACGCTTGCGTTTGCGCGGCTTATGGCTATAAACCGCTACGACTACGACTTTAAAAAGGTAAGTCCAATAGAGTCGGTTAAAAAAAGCGAAGTGCCTATCTGCTTTATCCATGGGCTTAACGATACCTTTATCCCCTGCGAGCACAGCCGTAAAATGTTTGCCGTCTGTCGCAACGAAAAGAGCGAGCTTCACCTTTTCGAGGGCGCGGAACACGCCTATTCCAATAAGACCGACCCCGCACGCTACGACGAAACGGTACGGGAATTTATTAAAAAATGCGGTTTTTAACCGCTTAGATAAAAAGGACGCGTGCAGCGCGTCCTTTTTTGTCATTATGACATATAGAAAAAAACTTTAACAGTAGAATAATTAATATGAAGCTCTTTTTACACGGAGGTGAAAAGATGGATTTTACAGGGATGGCTGCGTTATCGCAGAAGATTAACTCGATGACGCTCTCGCTTCAAAAGAGCGAGACCAAAATAAAATTCAAGAAAAAGACGGAAGACGCGAACAAAACCGAAAGGCAAAGACTAATCGAAAGCCTTCAAAAGCAGGTGGACGAGCAGAAGAAGAACAATACCCTTTCGGCGATAGATACAAAGCTGCGCTCTGGCAAGGTGCTTTCGGCGAGCGAGCTTAGCTATTTAAAGCAGAACCACCCCGAGCTTTATGAAAAGGCTATGGAGGTTAAGCGCGAGCGTCAGCAGTACGAAAACGAGCTAAAAGCGTGCAAAACGAAGGACGATGTTCAGCGAGTACGCGCGTCTAAGCTTATGAATATGGCGGCGGAGGTTTCGGCTATAGCGAACAACCCGCATATCCCCGACGGCAAGAAGTACGAGCTTATGGTACAGATTAATAAGCGCGCAGAGGGTATCGCCGAGGCGCATAACGAGTTTGTGCGCTCGGGAGAATATAACGCTCTTCCCACCGACGCGGAGGTGCTTGAGGAGATTAAGGAAGGCAAGCTTCCCGAGGATTACTTAGAGCCCGAGGAAGCTGTCGAGGAACCCGCGGAAGCTGAAGAAACCGAGAAAACCGAGACTTCTGATATTTCGGCGGAAAAGCCTGAGGTTAAAGAAACGAAGTCAACGGCTTTTGAAAAAGCTGAGTTTGAGTTTGAGCTTCCTATAGCTGACAGAAGCGGAAAGCCCAAGACGGTCAAGATAAGACCGAAATCTAACAGCGAAAAGGACCTTAAACAGTGGCGTGCCGCATATAGTATTTATCTTAAGGCGAGCAGACCTTCATTTAATCAGCAAGACTTTTCAGGAATCTTTTTCAATAAAAAAGCATAAAAGGAACGGCGTATTCTCGGAATACGCCGTTCTTTAATTGTGCTTTAGCAACGAACCACGCGCGAAGCGCGGGGTTCAAAAACCGCCCGCT
>CAYWJF010000070.1:0-7671 GCA_964458545.1 uncultured Oscillospiraceae bacterium
TTTTGCCCTTTCAGGGCTTGTGCAAACCACGCCTCTTAGGCGTGGTTATGATTTCTCTTTAAGAAAGCTGTCCAATTCTTTTTGATTTCTAATAATCGTCGTTTTCTCGCGGTATCTTGTTATGGCGTCACGAAAGATTACTCTGCGATTTTCATCACGACCTTTAAATAGAACCCAAAGGATAAAATCCAAATCAAGCTTTTCGTTACAGCCGCTTGCCATGCTTTCACGCGAGCGGTTTTTGTTCTGTGAGTAACGCTTTATTACCCTAAAAAGACAGCTAAGGCGGCTAAAGTCCATAAAGATAATTCGGTCAGCTGCCTCTAAGCGTTCATCAAACAAAACGGAGGTATAGTTGCCGTCTATTACCCAAGAATCGTTCCTTGCGAGAAACTCTTGCATAAGAGAAAGCCTTTCCGCTTTGTCGCGTTCGCGCCAGTTAGGAAGAAACTGAAGCGTGTCGATATAGAGTATAGGCAGTCCGTAGCGTTCACTAAGCTGTTTCGCAAGGGTGGATTTTCCGCTCCCGCTATAACCTAAGACCGCAATTTTCATTTTCCCTCGCTTAAATCAATACCTTCAAAGGTCGGTAGTTGCTCCTCAAGCCAGTACTCGCTGCCGTTGGATTTTCTGTCAATAAAGCGTTTGTTATAAAGCTCTCTTCTTACCAAAGCGGGGTCGTAAAAAGCGGTTGCGTCGTTGATTATGTCGTTTATCTCATGCTCGCTGTATATCCTTTTCGGCTCAAAGCGTGTCGAAAGGTAATAAAGCGCATAGATAAGCGGTTTTCTTTTTACGGGTAATGCCTTGAGTTTTCCGTTTTCGTCAAGAAAGTTCTTGACTTCTTTCCTTATTCTTTCTTCCAAAATATCACCTCATTTGACAATTATTATAGCACATTAATACTAACATATGGTATAATTATAAAAAACAGATACAGAAAGAGGGGACTTCGCGGGTGACAACTTCGTTTTATACTATATTAAACGGTTTTTGTATCTGCATTCTTCTGCTTTTAGCGCTAAATCGGCGGCGTTCGGCAACTAAACTACCGGACGAGAGATTTTTTCATTACGTTCTTATTTCAACTGTTGTCGTTTTAGTCCTTGATGCCTTTGGCTGGTGGATAGATAAAAAGGTCTTTTATGGCTCTCGTGTGCTAAGCATAATATCAAACACGGGTATGTATATACTTCTGTGCTTTGTGGGTATGGTTTGGCTATTCTATGCCGACTACAAAATTTTCGTTGATGAGCGTTCACTGGAAAAGAGAGGCGTAATCTACTTAATTCCTTTCTGCCTTTATACTATAACGGCGCTAATCAGCTGTTTTACAGGCTGGTTCTTTTCGGTGGATGAGAATAATGTTTATACTCACGGTGACTTTCATTTTGTTCATATGATTATTATCTTTGGCTATATGCTTGTGGGAGTGGGGTACGCTGTGCGCGTACATCTGCGTAGCGGAGATAAAGAGAAGCGCAAGCAGTGCCGCTATATAATTTTCTTTACTCTTCTTCTGGTCATATGTAGCATTATTCAGACGCTTAACTACGGATTATCGCTTATGCTACCATGCCTTACCTACTCGTTACTGGTTGTTTTCATTAATATGCAAAACGGTCAGATTTCGGTCGACGCGCTCACCAAGATTAATAACCGCGGAACCCTTAACCGCTACCTTGCGAGCACCGTGAACGACTTAAAGAATAACGAAATACTCTATCTAATGCTAATCGACGTGGACGATTTCAAGTCTATAAACGACCGTTTCGGTCACGTTGAGGGTGACCGCGCGTTGATAAATGTCGCGGATATACTTAAGCGTACCTGCGGACGGCTTAACGAAAGGGTTTTCCTCGCCCGCTTTGGCGGTGACGAGTTCGCGCTGGTATTTAAGGAGCTTGACGCTGGTACCGTTAAGCGTGTGACAGACGCGCTTTTGGTCGAGGTGGAGATTTCAAATATGTCGCAAGAGGACCTTAAGCTTTCGGTTAGCTACGGAATAGCCGAGTTTAACAGAGACACAATGAAGACGCTCGACGAGCTTTCACCCGCGCAGACGCGGAAATGTATAAAAACAAATTAAAACGAAAGTAATCAAAGCGGGTCAGTATGACCCGCTTTTAATGTTGGGAGCGAATATCGTACATAGGCGCGCCGCGCCGCTTGTGTTCCTCAGGGCTTAGTGCCTCAAGGCTTTCGTCGCTCATAGATACGGCGCGCATTATCGCCTCGTGACCGTATTTTTTTCTTACGTCGTCTATAGACAGCTCCAGCGCTTCCTCCTCCTCGGTATCTCCGGCGCCCTCGAAAAAGGAGAGCTGACGCGACTCGTTTGCGCCCGAAAGCCCGCCGAGACGGATGCCTATACTTCTTATCGGGTAGCGCCACTCGTAGTTTTCAATTAAAAGGTGATAAGCCTCGTTCGCAATTATATTTGTAACGCAGGTGGGCGCGGAAAGCTTTTTTTGGCGGGTGATTGAGCAAAGCTCGGTGTTCCTTACCCAAAGCTCCACCACAGAGCAGCGCAGCTCCTTTGCTCGCATACGGGTAGCCACGCTGTCCGCGAGAGAATAGAGAACGGGCTTTGCGTCCTCAGCGTCGGTAAGGTCGCGCGGCGTGGTTGTGCTGTTGCCTATAGATTTAGTTTCGCGTGCGTCGGCGATATTCATAACGGGTGAATCATCGTAGCCGTTAGCGTAAACCCATAAAAGCTCGCCCATTTTACCAAGCCTTCGCACCAGCAAGGCCTTATCGGTTTTCGCGAGTGCGCCTATCGTGTGTATGCCGAGGTCGGAAAGCGATTTATTAGTTGCCTTGCCAACGTAGAGTAACTCCGACACGTCCAGCTTCCAAACGATATCCTTGAAGTTTTCCTTAGAAAATACCGTAACCGCGTCTGGCTTTTTATAGTCTGAGCCTAATTTTGCAAAGATTTTATTAAAGCTTACGCCGATTGAAACGGTAAGCCCGAGCTCCTCCTTAATCGTCTTGCGAATGGTATTCGCTATCTCCTCACCCGAGCCGAAAAGCTTTCTGCTTCCCGTTACGTCTAACCAGCATTCGTCCATGCCAAACGGCTCTATCTGGTCGGTGAAGCGCTCGTAGATACCGCGAACGAGGCGGGAGTACTGTATATAGGTATCCATATGTGGGGCGAGCATAACAAGCTCTGGACACAGCTTCTTCGCCTCCACCACCGTCATTGCGGTTTTTATTTTGTATTTCTTCGCTATATCGTTTTTGGCCAACACTATTCCGTGCCGCTGCTCAACGCTACCGCATACCGCCACGGGCAACGAACGAAGCTCCGGCTTATCGAGCAGCTCGACCGAAGCAAAAAAGTTATTAAGGTCGGAATGAAGAATTACACGTGGCAAAACAACGCCTCCCTTGAAGAACAAACGTTCCAACGCTTTAATTTTACAACCCTTTTAATTTAATGTCAATATGATTAGAGACAACCTGTAACAGATATGGTAAAATGAGCATATAAAGAGAAAGCGAGGTCACAATTTAGGAAATGAGTGAAGCGGTATTGGAAACTATTATGGGGCTTGCAATTCCACTTTTAGGAACGGTATTAGGCTCAGGGATGGTGTTCGTCTTAAAGAAAGATATTAAGCCGGAAGTAGAAAAGCTATTACTGGGCTTTGCGGCGGGTATAATGACGGCGGCGTCTGTTTGGTCGTTGCTTATTCCCGCTATAGAGCAAGCGGCGGCGCTCGGGCAGACTGAGTGGGTACCCGCGCTTGTCGGCTTCCTTGCGGGTATAGGCTTTCTGCTTGTGCTTGATATTGTTATTCCGCACCTCCACGCTACCTCCGAGGTGCCCGAGGGGTCAAAATCAAAGCTCAGTCGTTCGGCTATGCTTGTTTTCGCGGTGACGCTACATAATATCCCCGAGGGAATGGCGGTGGGCGTTATCTTCGCGAGCGTCCTTTCGGGTGAAACGCATATTACTATGGCGTCGGCGTTCGTCCTCGCGATAGGAATTGCAATTCAAAACTTCCCCGAGGGCGCGGTAATTTCGTTGCCGCTTATGAGCAACGGCGCGTCGAAGAAGAAGGCGTTCGCCTACGGCGCAATGTCGGGTGTAGTGGAGCCGATAAGCGCGGCGCTGACCATACTTGTAACAAGCCTTATAGTGCCTGTTCTTCCGTTTATTCTCTCCTTTGCGGCGGGCGCGATGATATATGTTGTCTTTGAGGAGCTGGTGCCTGATTCACACCAAGGCGAGCATTCAAATCTCGGTACTATCGGTGTCGCGGCGGGCTTCGCGCTAATGATGGTTTTAGACGTGGCGCTCGGCTAAAAAACAATTAAGGAAGTAAAGACTAATGAAGCTACTCTTAAAAAGCGTTACTGTTTCCGCCATAATAACGGCAGGTATTACGCTGATAAATTTTCTCACCGCTAAATTTGCAAGTTACCCTTTGTTCTCTGTCGCGATGTACGGCGGGGAGGTTACAGAGTGGGTCGGCGTAGGGATTATAAAGACCAAGTATTATCCGCTTTCGACGGGAAATGAGCCAAGTACCGAGTGGATATCCTTTTCTATACTTACGCTGCTCGCCGCGTTTGTTGTAATTGCCGTAATAACGGCGCTCATTCTCTACATTGTTTCAAGGAGAAAGAAAGAAGATAAATAAACTAATAGAAAGCCGCGTGTTTACACACGCGGCTTTTTTTGCGCCCGCTTGTTAATCCTTTACTTTCTACAGATACTAACAAAAAGATTGTTGGAGAGTAAGCATGGACAAAAGGGAACGAAGATACGACACCGAGGTGCAGCGGTTAAAAGGCGAGGTGCTTAAAAGGATAGCAAAATTGGCATTTACCGAAACGACGGAGGAAGCGGGAAAAATTCCGCGCGAGATAGTTTCGGGGCGTACGGCAACTATGCGCTGCTGCGTTTATAAGGAGCGAGCGATTCTTTACGAGCGTGTAGCGCTCGCTCAAATGGGAAGCAAAGGACACGTTATTAACGTCATAGATATTGCCTGCGAGGACTGCCCCGTCGGCGGCTTTGAGGTAACCGAGTCCTGCCGAGGGTGTATAGCTCACCGCTGCGCCGCGGCGTGTCCGAAGGACTGTATCTCCTTCGATTCGCGTCTTCGCGCGCATATTGATAAGGCGCGCTGTATAGATTGCGGGCGTTGCGCCTCAGCGTGCCCCTACAATTCTATTTCTAACCGCCGTCGCCCCTGCCAAACCGCCTGCAAGGTTGGCGCCATCTCGGTTTCTCGCGGTGAAGGACGCGAGGCGGTTATTAACAGAAAGCTCTGCGTATCCTGCGGACAATGCGTTTATCGCTGCCCCTTCGGCGCAATTACCGATTCCTCGGAGATTGTGAACGCTATAAGGCTTTTGAAAAACAGCGGCGGAAATCGTGCATATAAGCTTTATGCCGTTATAGCGCCGACCGTTTCAAGCCAGTTTACCTACGCACGGCTTGGTCAGGTGATAACGGGGCTTCATAAGCTTGGCTTCTTTGAGGTGGTGGAAGCGGCGCTTGGCGCGGATATGACGGCGCTTGCCGAAGCGGGCGAGCTTGCGGAGAAGGGCTTTCTCGCAAGCTCCTGCTGTCCCGCCTTCGTGGAGCTTGTGGAGAAGCACTGTCCGTCGCTTACCGACAAGATATCCACGGTGCTTTCGCCTATGGCGATTGTGTCTAAGCGTATAAAGGAGAAGACCGAGAACGCGAAGATAATTTTTATCGGACCGTGTACCGCGAAGAAGCTTGAAAGAAGACTTCCCGCCGTCAGCCCCTACGTTGATTGCGTAATAACCTTTGAGGAGCTGCAAGCGCTCTTTGACGCGTGCGAAATTGACATTTCCTCGCTTGTGGAAACAAAGCTCGACAACGCCTCCTTCTTCGGTCGGGTGTTTGCGCGTTGCGGCGGGCTTGCCGAGGCGGTGGGCGAAGCCCTAAAAGAGCAGGAGAGAAGCGATTTTGAACTGCGCGCTCTCTCCTGCGACGGGCTTGCTGAATGCCGCGCGGCGTTGCTACGCGCCGAAAAGGGAATGCTGCCGTATAACTTTATAGAGGGTATGGCGTGTGAGGGCGGCTGTATAGGCGGAGCGGGCTGTCTTACGCACGAACCGCAAGCGCGCCGAACGGTAGAGGAGTACGGTAGAAAATCAGGCAAAACCATAATGGAAGCGGCGAATGGTATATAAAAAAGGACGGCGGATAAACCGCCGTCCTTTTAGTTCTTATGCGCTTTTTAATAAACTGACAATCTCTTTTGCGGTATTGCAGTCTGTTGTGCAAAGACAACTGCTTTCACCGCAAACAACGGTCATCTTTGTTTCGTCGTCGGGCTTTATCTCACCAAAGGTGAGTTTAAAGCTTTCGTCGCCCTCAGCGGTGCCTATTGTAACCTCAAGCACAGCGTAAGGCTCGGCGTAAAGCGTTGCCGCCGACGCGTCGGGCAGATACTCTATACAGCCGTCAAGCGTAAGGCTTGAAAGGTCGTAGGCGGCGGTCTCCACGTTTTCAAAGAGCGGGCTTGCCGAAGCGCCGTTCTTTTCACAGAGCCACTCATAAGACGCGCCATTTTCTGCGGGCTCGGCGAGCTCGTGTTTAGAGTAAACGTATTCGTCGCTTCCAACGATAAGCCTTAGCGCCTTCACGTCTGTCTGGGTAAAGACGGGCGGTGTCTCGCAATCTATAAGGGATAGAATGTCGCTTGGAAGCGTGTCAAGAAGGGCGCAGGACACAACGAAGACCCTTTCGTCGCCGCTTAGCGAGAGATAGTAGTTTCCGCTTTGCGTAGCGTTTCCGAAGCTGAGTGTTCTTGCTATGCCGTCTGAATCCTTTACCGATATTGTCGCGGCGGGGTTATCAAGCCCATATTCAGAAAGCGCGCCGTGCTCGTCGAGTATGCGTACCGCCTGTAGGCTTGAAACGCCCGTACTTAGAAGCTCTAAGGTGGACTGTTTTATCGGATAACCCTCGTATTCGTTACAGCTCCATACGCCACTTCTTTTTGTAAAGCTATAACTGAGGTCGCCTAAGGTATAGCTCATTTCAGAAATATCGCCGACAGAAAGAACGGAGCTTTGCTTTATCGCTTCCGCCGTTTTGTTAGCCTCCGAACGTGACATAATCGCCTTTATTCCGAAAAAAACAACAAGCAGCGTTGTAAAAACAAAGAAAAGTATAATTAACGGGTTCTTCTTCATAGTGACGTTTCCTTACGCCTTTCTGCGGCGGTTCCAGATAACAAAGCCGCTTATAAGAAGCGCCACGGGAATGATTATTACGAAGAGAGCGCGCCATATTCCGCCGCCCGCTATTGCGTTGTTTGTAACCTGAAGGCTCTTCGTTGGAATGGAGATGTTCTCAATTTCGGGTAACGCCGAGGTAATCGCGTTAAGGAACAAGTCGGTGTTAACAAGGCTCGGGAAGCTTGTAAGTATGCTTTCTTCTACAAGGCTTTGCGAGGAAAACGCAATAAGCTTAACCTGCTTGTCGTCGAGCGATTCCGTCGCCGTTACGCCGAGCACATATTGACCCTCAAGCTGCTCCGTTTCGGTTACAGCCTGTCCGTGCTCTGAGGTGGTAAGGATGGTATCCTGCGTTATCGTCTCGCGAGCGGGGTCGGTTAACGTAAACCCGCGGGACTCAATCATCAGCACAAGGTCGTCGTCCGCAAAGGT
>CAYWJF010000071.1:0-7655 GCA_964458545.1 uncultured Oscillospiraceae bacterium
CCTCTCCATATTCAATTTATGTCATCGGCACGCCCGAAATTTTATGATTTCGAGTCAGACCCGTTATGACCACTTCGATACCGCTCCGTATCTTCTGAAAAAATGCTTACGGCTCTTTTGGACCGTAAGCATTATTATATATTCTATTTCTCCTTTGGTCAACCCTTTACAGAGTTTTTACAGCGTCCAGCGACCGCTGAACTTCTCCAAAAGCCGCCTGTCGAGGAAACGGCTCTCCGCTATGCGCTTGCCCTCTTCCCATGTAAAATTGCCGAGTGTGCGCTCCGTCGCGGGCGCAGCCTTAAGCCGCTCGCCCATCTCGTCGCAAAGCTCTTTGGAAATTCTAATGTTGTTTTTGGTCAGCGCCGTTATCGTGTCGTAAATATCGCGCTCGTTCGCGCCTATTGCCTCAAGTAACCTTTCCTTCTCTTCGGGCAGCTCGTTGAGCGATTGTCTTAAAAATGCGTTCTCGAACATAGCGCTCGCTACACCGTGCGGCACACCGCAGGTCTCGGTAAGTATATACCCGCACGGATGGGGAAAGCCCGTGCCAGCTATATCTATCGCAAGCCCGCCCCAAAGCGAGCCGTAATATAGCTCCTCGCGAAGGCGCTTGTTATATAAAATATATCTATCCCCCACCAGCTTTACAAGGTTCGGGTAGATAAGCGCCGCGCCCTGCGCCGCATAATCCCTGCTCTCCTCGGTGGAAGACTTGGAAAACCAGCTCTCCATACAGTGACAGAAAGCGTCAAGCCCTGTCGATACCGTCTGGCGGTAGCTCATAGAAAGGGTGTACTTCGGGTCGCAGAAGGAGAACCACGCATAAAGCTTATCGCTTTTAATGCTTCGCTTCTTTCCGCCGTCCTCGGAAATTATCGCAATGCTGTCCACCTCGCTACCCGTGCCCGCCGTTGTCCCTATGCAGACGAAGGGCAAAACCTCCTCAAACTCGCCGTTAAAAACGTCCGCCGCTTTTCTGAATTTGTTAACCGCGAAGATACTTCCCGCGCGCGTAGCGTCTAACGCCGACCCGCCGCCTATGCCGATTAGAAAATCCGCGCCGAACTTTCTTGCCGCCTCGCCTATCGCCTCAACGACGGAAAGGGTCGGGTTCTCGCAGACCTCCTCGAACAGCTTGTACTTTATGCTGTTGCGTTCAAGCGCGTTAATAACGTCGGCGAGCGCGCCGCTCTTTCGTGCGGAATTCTTGCCCGTTACCACCAAAGCGTATTTACCAAGCTTTCCGAGAAGCTGAGCGTTTCTGTCTATACAGTTGTTACCCCAAACTATACGCAGGTTTTCGCATTCGCTGAAATCCATAAGCCGTTCCTTTTCGCGTTCTTCTGTTTCTCTAACGCTTTCAAAATTTTTAAATCCCTTACTATTAACAGAGTTTTTAACAATTCGCGGACATGTTCTTTTCAAGATGTTGTTATTGAAAATGATTATTACCGCATATATTGCGCTACCGCGACAATTCTCTTTTCTTCTTGTTTAACATTATAATGAATTTGTTGATTTCTTTCAACAGCCTTTTCGTTTTTTCGGTGTTTACTTTTTTTAAATTCTAATATATTATAATTTGTACACGAATAAGCCGCCTGTTACAATGTTCCACGTGGAACATTTAGCGGTGCGACTTCGGATAGATTGTTGTTCCACGTGGAACAATGTAATAATGAAAGAGGTATGACTTTGGGAAAGATTATAACTCTCGCGAACCAGAAGGGCGGCGTAGGTAAAACCACCACCGCCGTTAATCTTGCCGCCGCGCTCGGCGCGCTCGGAAAGTCGGTGCTGTTGCTCGACTGCGACCCTCAGGGCAACGCTACAAGCGGTTACGGAATTAAGAAGCGCACTATCGCGGGCTCGTCCTACGACCTGCTTATGGGAAGAAAGAGCTTTGACGACGTAGTGGTTAAGACCGCGTTTAACAACGTGAGCGTTGTGCCGTCGAGTATCGACCTTGCGGGCGCCGAGCTTGAGCTTGTCTCGATGAAGCGGCGCGAGTTCCGTCTTCGCGACGCTATTGTAACAAAGAAGCATAACTTTGACTTTATCTTTATAGACTGCCCGCCCTCGCTCGGACTGCTTACCCTCAACGGGCTTAACGCTTGCGACACGGTACTTATACCAATACAGTGCGAGTACTACGCGCTCGAGGGCTTGTCCCAGCTTATGTCCACAGTGCGTCAGGTGAAAAAGCTATATAACCCCAACATAGAAATAGAGGGCGTGCTTCTTACAATGTACGACTCCCGCATTAACCTCACCGTACAGGTGGTGGAAGAGGTTAAAAAATTCTTCCCCCAGAAGGTTTACAGCACTGCTATTCCGAGAAACGTCCGCGTGTCTGAAGCGCCGAGCTACGGCAAGCCCATTAAGTTTTATGACGGCGGCTCAAAGGGCGCGGAGGCGTATGACAGGCTTGCGGCGGAATTTCTTTCCCGCAACAGACGTATCGGAGGTGAGGAGTAATGGCGCAGAAAAGAGGACTCGGCACGGGACTCGACGCGCTCTTCGTGGATAATTCAAGCGACGAGGAGGTCAGCGGCAAGGGCGGAGCCTCGGAGCTAAAAATGTCCGAGGTGGAGCCAGACAGAACCCAGCCGAGAAAAAGCTTTGACGACGACTCCCTTGCGGAGCTCGCGGAATCTATCTCCCAGCACGGAGTGCTTCAGCCCATTCTTGTACGTCCGCTTGCGAACGGGCGCTACCAGATAGTAGCGGGCGAACGTCGCTGGCGCGCGAGCCGTCTTGCTGGCAAGGAAACTATACCCGCGCTTATCCGCAACCTTTCTGACCTTGAGGCTATGACAATAGCGCTCGTGGAAAATTTACAGCGCGAGGATTTAAACCCCGTTGACGAAGCGCTTGGTTACCGCCAGCTAATGGAGGTAAGTGGGCTTACTCAGGAGCAAGCGGCGAAGCAGGTCGGACGCTCGCGCCCGTCAGTCGCTAACTCTCTTAGGCTTTTGAGTCTTCCAGACGACGTACTGGATATGCTCAAGAAGGGCGAAATCACCGTTGGTCACGCTAAAGCGATACTTTCTATCGCGGACGAAAAGCTGCGCTCTGCTGTCGCGAAGCAGGTTTCGGAAAACGGTATGACCGTGCGCGACGCGGAAAAGTTCTGCCAGAAGCCCGCGAAGCAGGAGAAGCTGACCCTTCCTAAGGCTAAGGAGAGCGTCGCGAGCGAGGTGGAGCTTTCCCTTCAAAACGCGCTCGGCGTTGAGGTCCACGTTAAATACAAGGACGGCAGCGGTACCCTTTCGGTGGATTTCTATTCAAAGGACCAGCTCTTCGAGTTTGCAAACAAGCTCGGCAAATAGTTTATTAAATAGTAAATTAAGAATAAAGAATATATAAGAGGAATTGAAGATGCTCGATATTAAGCTTGTGAGGTCGAACCCAGACCTTGTAAAGGAAAACATAAAGAAGAAGTTTCAGGACGAGAAGCTTGCGCTTGTTGACGAGGTCATTCGTCTTGACGAGGAATACCGCGCGGCAAGAACCCGCTGCGACGAGCTTCGCAACCGCCGTAACGTTGTAAGCAAGCAGATAGGCGGGCTTATGGCGCAGGGCAAGAAGGACGAAGCGGAGGAGGCGAAGAAGGAAGTAGCCGCCGCCGCGAACGAGCTTGCGGCTCTTGAAACAAAGGAAGAGGAGCTTCAAGGCGAGATAAGGAAGCGTATGCTCGTTATTCCGAACATAATTGACGAGAGCGTGCCCATAGGAAAGAACGATACCGAAAACGTAGAGATTGAGCGGTTCGGCGAGCCCGTAGTGCCCGATTACGAAATACCCTACCACGTTGATATTATGGAGCGACTTCACGGCATAGACCTCGACGCCGCGCGCCGAACGAGCGGAAACGGCTTCTACTATTTAAAAGGCAATATTGCGCGGCTCCATTCCGCTATACTCTCTTACGCGCGTGACTTTATGATTGACCGCGGCTTCACCTACTATGTGCCGCCGTTTATGATAAGAAGCGACGTAGTGACGGGCGTTATGAGCTTCGCCGAAATGGAAAATATGATGTATAAAATAGAGGGCGAGGACCTTTACCTTATAGGTACAAGCGAGCACTCTATGATAGGCAAGTTCATAGACCAGATACTTGAGAAGAACGAGCTGCCCCAAACGCTGACAAGCTATAGCCCCTGCTTCCGCAAGGAGGTTGGCGCGCACGGCATAGAAGAACGCGGCGTATATAGAATACACCAGTTTGAAAAGCAGGAGATGATTGTTGTCTGCGAGCCTGAGGAGAGTATGGACTGGTACAACAAGCTTTGGAAGAACAGCGTTGATTTCTTCCGTTCGCTCGATATCCCCGTTCGCACCCTTGAGTGCTGTAGCGGCGACCTTGCGGACTTGAAGGTAAAGAGCTGTGACGTTGAGGCGTGGAGTCCGCGTCAGCAGAAATACTTCGAGGTGGGCAGCTGCTCCAACCTCGGTGACGCGCAGGCAAGGCGACTCGCCATTCGCGTTAAAGACAAGGCGAGCGGCTCAACCTACTTCCCGCACACCCTCAATAATACGGTTGTCGCGCCCCCTCGTATGCTTATTGCTTTCCTTGAAAACAACCTAAAGCCAGACGGCAGTATAGCTATCCCCGCGCCGCTCGTTCCTTATATGGGCGGCATGACCGAGATAAAAAACAGCGGAGGTTTTCCGTGTCCTTAACTTCTGTCAGTTTCTTTGCATTTTTCGCCGCGGCATGTCTTATTTATTTTCTTCTGCCCGCGCGTTACAGAAGGTTTGCGCTACTTTGCGTAAACCTCTGTTTTTATGCTTTCTTGGGTCTTTCCTTTACGCTGACGCTTGCCGCCGTAATTGCCGCAAGCTACGCGCTTGCCTTCGCGGTGGACAAAGCGAAACGGCGAAAGCTCGTTCTCGGTCTTTCAGTCGGGTTAATTATTGCGGTGCTTGTCGTGATGAAGTATTTGAGCCTCGCTTTTTCGCTTGTGGGCGTAAGCTCGGACTTTGTAGCTTCTATCGCCGCGCCCATAGGACTAAGCTTCTATTCCCTTACTGCGGCGGGTTACCTCATTGACGTTTACAGAAAGAAAACCGCGCCTGAAAGAAGCTTTATTAACTACGCGCTTTTTGTTGGGCTGTTTCTTCAGATTATGTCCGGACCCATTCCGCGAAGCTATGAGCTGCTACCCCAGATAGAGAACCCCGCCGACTTCGATTACGAACGGCTCAAGCGCGGCTTCGCTCGTATTCTTTTTGGGCTTTTTATTAAGCGGGTCGTGGCGGATAACCTCGCCGTTTCGGTTAACCACTATTTTTCAAACTACATTAACACCAACAGCTATAACCTGCTTATTGCCGCCGTTTTTTACGGCGTTGAGATTTACTGCGACTTTCGCGGCTATACGGATATCGTGCTCGGCGCGGGAGAGATACTCGGCTTCACCCTGCCCGAAAACTTCAAAGCGCCGTATCTCTCGAAAAATATTCGCGAGTTCTGGCGGCGCTGGCATATCTCCCTGTCCTCGTGGTTTCGCGACTATCTCTACTTCCCCCTCGGCGGCTCCCGCCGCGGCGACCTTTGCACCGTCTTCAACACCCTCGTGGTTTTTGCTCTAAGTGGGCTGTGGCACGGCGCGTCTTTAAGCTTTCTTATTTGGGGTCTTATCCACGGAGCTTTGCTCTCCGTTTCAATTATACTTAAAAAACCGCGTGAGCTTGCTGTAAAAACGCTTCGTATAAAAGAAGATGGTATTTACAAGAAGTATATTTGTCCTGTAATCGTCTTTGCCCTTACCGATATTGCATGGATATTCTTCCGCGCACCCTCCTTTGATGTGGCTAAGGAGTATATATACAATATGTTGCGTTTCGGCGAGTATTCGCTACCGACCTATCTTTTCCCGTCGCTTCATCTTCCCGAGGGACACACCGCGGCGACCCTTATTGGCATAATCGCGGTTTTCGTCACCGACATATTCATCTACCGTGGCGTTTCGCTTCACGAGCGTTTGAGCCGCGCGAAGGCGCCTGTACGTTTTGCGGTCTACTACGCGCTACTCCTTTGCGTTATGCTCTTCTCCGCTATTACCGCGTCCGGCTTTATATACTTTAACTTTTGAGGTAATGATGAAAAAGGTTATTGCGTCGTTCCTTATATTAATAGTTCCTTTGTGTTTACTGCTTGTCGGAGTGAACTATTTTGTTGACCCCGCTAATGTTTTTAACGCCGCAAAGTTTGTCGACGCGGTTTATGACATTACCGTTTCGGGTCTCAACGCCGACGGGGTTTCAAACTACGCCGACCGCCTCTTTGTTGAAAAACGTATAAGCGCTATGGACGAAGCGCCCGACGTAATGGTATACGGCTCAAGCCGAAGCGCGCAGATAGACAGCTTAATTGCAGGGGCAAGCTGCTTTAACGCGAGCGTTTCGGGTGCGACACTTGAGGACGTGGTTTCAGTTTATGAAATAAGCCGCACGAAGGAGCTAGCCCCTAAGCGGGTGGTGCTCTGCGTTGAGCCGTGGTTCTTCGACAGTCACAAGAACGACGCGCGTTATGGACTATATCTTTCAAAGTATTATGAAAGCTTCATTAACCGCAACATTGACGTCGAATATAATTATGATGGCGAGTCACTCGCCGAAAGCAACGCACGCGAGCTTTTCTCGCTTGAGTATTTTCAGTCGGGTGCTAATTCCCTGTTCGGTTCTTCCGTTAACGAGCACCGCTTCCCGACGGCAACCGAAAGCCTTGAAACAAACTCGGGTATGATAAAGAGCGACGGAAGCTTCGTCTATCCTAACAGCTACCTGCGCGCATCCGACTCGGATATTCTTTTAAGAAAGGAAGAGGCTCTTGAGGGGATAATCTCCTCCCTTCGCGACAGCGGCGGAATTGACCAGAATAAAAAGGCGGTCTTCGAGTCGCTTGTGAAGGATATTCTTTCGGATGGTTCGTCGCTTACAATTCTTATTTCGCCCTACGACCCATATGTCTTCGGTGAAATTCAAGCCGTACCCGCCGCTAACGAAAACCTTTCGGATATCGAAAGCTATCTTGGGCGTTTTTGTGAGGAAACGGGCGCAACGCTTGTCGGCTCCTACGACCCCGCAAAGTGCGGCTTTAGCTCCACGTCCTTTATCGACGCGCTTCATATTACCTACGACGATACCTACGCGCTGCTGCACGGAAAAATATAATTTTTCTTTTTATTGACAAGGTTCTTTTATTTATGTATAATATTTTTTGCTCTACAATTTGTTTTGTAGCTGCGGCGGATTAGCTCAGTTGGCTAGAGCACTCGGTTCATACCCGGGGTGTCGCTGGTTCGAATCCTGCATCCGCTACCATAAAAGAGGAGGACAAAAGCCCTCCTCTCTTTAGGCCCGGTGGTCAAGCGGTTAAGACACCGCCCTTTCACGGCGGTATCACGAGTTCGATTCTCGTCCGGGTCACCAAAAAAGCACACTCAGAAGAGTGTGCTTTTTTCTATGCCTGTCTTTACTTTTTGCGTTCGACCCATACTTCAGTTTCTTCCTACTCCTTCGGCGTTACGCTCCAGTCGAGTATAAGTCTTCCGTCGTCTATCGGCGCTATCGTCTCGGCTTCCTCTAGCGGCATTAAGGTCCTCCATATTAGTAAAGAGCTTGTTTTCGTATACCTTCAA
>CAYWJF010000072.1:0-7123 GCA_964458545.1 uncultured Oscillospiraceae bacterium
GTTTGTTTAGAATAGCGATAATTCTGAGCTTAGTAGTGACTGTATTATTATTTATTCTAAAACTAATGCCAATTTCAAAAGCAAACGTATTATTAGTAATTAACTGCAAAGGTGATATTTATTCCGAACTTGAAAAGAAGATAAAAGAGCAAACAATTATCTTTATGAGTCTGGCGCTTATGATAGAAACAGCGAGAGATGGCCGGAGTGTGTAGCTGAAAATGTAAGTACTATGGAAGATGAATTCTTAATGAGTATAGAAAGCTTTGATAATTATGTAAATTCATTTCAAATCAGTTAAAGGTATATAGCGATATTAGTATAAAAAGATAAAATAGCCGCTCGGTTTAAACCGAGCGGCTACTTTTCTATTTATTAAAGATACCAGAGGTTCTCGCGTAGTGGAATAAAAATTGTTGTGCAATACCCGCGTACGGAAGGACGAAATCAGGCAATCCGTTTGGATAAAGCTCAGACATTACGCGGTTTATCCATACGTCGCGAGGGAAAGCGTCGTAGCGCTCGCAGCCAAAGAGAAGAACGCAATCTGCGACCTTCAGGCCTACGCCCTTAATTGTCATTAAATGCTTTTCAGCGTCTGTGAGTGGCGCGGTGCGAAGCAGGTTCTCGTCGATAGTGCCGCTTTGGTATTTCATCGCCGCGTCGAGTATGTATTTCGCGCGAAAACCGCTTCTTATGGGGGCAATGTCGGTCTCAGATAAACTCGATAACACCTCGGGCGAGGGGAAGCGAAAGGAGCCGTCGGCGTTATTTTCGCCGCAAAGAGTGCATAACCGCTCGATTATTCCCGTTATACGGGAAATATTATTGTTCTGCGAAATAATAAAGCTGATTAACGTTTCAAAGAAGGGCTGGCGAAGCACCCTTATTCCGTTAGCGTAGGAAATAGCGCGTGAGAGCGTTTCGTCGCGGCGAAGAAGAGAAATAATGTTTCCGTAGTCTACGTCTGAAGCAAAATAATCAAGTATCATTTCAAGCGTAAGTGAAGGGTCACATTCAACCGATAAAAGCTCACCTGTCTGGTTTATTACAACGGGATAATCTCGAACAAAGCCCGAAAAATCGCCGTTATCGAGCTTTTTCCAGCGGAAGCATTGACCACAAAACAAAGATAGACGCAAATCTAAATCCTGAACAGAAAAACACAAACGTCCCAAAAATAACACCTCGCTTACAGTTTACATTATAGCATTAATTCTTCAATATCGGACAAAAAATAAATGTAAAGAAAATTTAAACGTAGCGTTAAAAAATTTTTATTTTTGGATACAAAAATGTTAAAAAACAGAGGTGTTAACGAATCGTGAACTCGGCGAAATCGTACTTTTTAACATTTTCAACCGAGTTTTCAACAATGGAAGTGTTTTACAGAATGATTACAAACCGTATAAAAAATGAAATGGTGTGCTATTGACTTTTTTATATAGGTATGATACACGCAAATTTGTGACAGAAATATAAAGAATTCTAACCATTGTTTTCTTTTATTTAGCTTTATGATATAATTTATTTCAATAAAATTATGAAAGTGAAATAAAGTTTTGGAGCGAAACGAACAATCGTCAAGCGAAATAATATATGGCAGAAACGCGGTTACGGAGCTTATAAAAGGCGCTGAAGCTGTCGATACTTTATATGTAAGCGGCGAAGCTAATGACAGGTCACTCGGATATATAATTTCATTAGCAAAGGAAAAGGGCGCTGTTATCAAGCAGGTGCCGCAGTCTAAGCTACAGAAGCTTTGTGGCAGCGAACGCCATCAAGGTGTGGCGGTCTTTGCTAATACCTGCGAGTACTGTGAGCTTGAGGATATCTTCAATACTGCAACAGAACGAAACGAGCCGCCTTTTATTTTAATAGCGGACGGAATTGAAGACCCGCACAATCTCGGCGCAATTATTAGGACTGCTGAGTGCGTCGGCGCTCACGGACTTATTATACCTAAGCGACACGGCTGTGCGGTAACCTCGGCGGTACACAGAACCTCGGCGGGCGCAATTAGTCATTTAAAGATAATGCGGGCGGTAAATCTTGCGTCGGTAATACGTGAGATAAAAGAACGCGGTGTGTTTTGCTACTGTGCCGACGCGGACGGCGAAAGCTGTTATGAAAGTAATCTTAACGGAGCGTCTGCGCTGGTGATAGGCTCTGAGGGCTTCGGCGTTTCAAGGCTTGTACGCGAGCTTTGCGATGTTGTAATAAGTCTTCCTATGCACGGCGAGATAAACTCGCTTAACGCCTCGGTAGCGGCGGGAATATTAATGTATGAGATACGCCGTCAAAGAGATAAAAAGGAAAGGTAGGGCTTTTGTATGGATGATAATGAAAGAAATAATCAAATTGAAGAGCTCTTAAGGGAAATTAGCGAGCGCCGTGAGAACGCGAAGCGAGAGCTTCAAATGGAAAGCTACGCTAAGGACGTAAAAGCCATACAAAATGAAAATAGAGGGATTACCGAAAACGATTACGGTAAAGCGATAAAGGAGGCAAAGTCCGAGGAACCGAAAGCGGAAGCAAGCTTTGCCCAGACAACCCTTTTTGACAGGCGCTCAATATTGAACTCGATAACAAAGGAATATAAGCCTACGTTTGAAGAGGAATACGACCCGATTAACAAGAATATGCTTGCGCCTACAATCGAGCGCGGAGTTGACGTACTGCCGCCGAAAACTAAGCAAAAGGGCTTGCTTGAAGAGGAAATATTCGGCGAAGCCGAGGTGGAAACGGAGTATACCGAACACCACAGTATCTTCACCGATGACGCATATGTGCCAGACGTTATTCCCGGTGAAATAAAGAAAAACGCAGAGCAAAATCCTGAAACACTTAGAGACGAGCGTTTTGAAACGGGGCAGGTTATTCTTGACAGCGCGGCGAAAAACGCGCAGAAAAAGGGCGTTTTAAATGTTAAGGATAATATTGACGACAATTTTAGAGAGTTCTTCGGTAACACGGTAGTTATTGATAAAGAACCGCTTAACGAAAAGACAAAAAAGCAAAGAAAAATTAAAGATTTCGTGTTTACCGATACCGAAACAGGCTTCGCGGGAGGACCTGTTTTTGAAGATGAAAAGGTCGAGGATAAGCTTCCTCAATTAAAAAAAGAAAACGAGAGCGCGGCAGAGCTGCTGGAAGACCTTCTTTACCAGAAGGGAAAGGATACGTTAAAAACCGTTCTTACTGGTATTCTCGCGGCTATTACGGTTTTACTGAGTATAGCAAGAGCGTTAGGCTTTCTTTCAGGTAGTCTTGAGAGCCCAGAGCTGTTTTATATAATAAACGCTGTAATTTTGCTTATTGCAATTATTATAAACGGAGCAAGAGTGTTCCGAGGTTTTGGTGAGCTGATATCCTTTAAGGCGACCTCGTACTCGCTTGTGTCCTTCGCGGCTATAGCTTCGCTATTTGAACTTGTTATGCTTGTCTTGACAAATCCCGAACAGGGCGGTGTCGTAAGCGCTACGGTTTCCTGCGCGGCGCTCTTCTTTATGTCGTTAGGACTTTCAAATAATTCCAAGCGCATGGCTGATTCCTTTTCTGATATGTTCAATTATGACGAGAAGTTTGCGTCTACAGTACTTGCAGACCAAAGCTTTACCCGTAAGATATCGCGCGACCTTGACTTAACCGAGTCAAGGGTAATAATAAAACGTCGCACGGAGTATACCGACAATTACATTACCCACGCGGAAAACTACGATATGATAACAAAAAATGTTGCGCTTACGGGCTCGGTATTGCTTATTGTCTGCGTTGTTTTGGGTGTTGTATCTTATTTTATCTCGAACAGCGTAAGCGCGGCTATTTCGGCTATGGCTTTTGCGGCGGCTATGTGCGCGCCGTTTATGGCGACCCTTTCAAGCTCTATGCCCATTGGAACCACACAAAGACGACTTACAAAGCAAAGCGCATATATTCCCGGTTACTCAGCGGCAGAGGAGATACGTCAGGCTAACAGCGTGGTACTTTCAGGGCGCGAGATTTTCCCGAAGAGCAACGTTATCCTTAACGGTATAAAGACCTTTGACAGAGAGCGCGTGGACAAAGCGATACTTTATGCGGCTTCTGTGCTTATCAAATCGTGCGACACTATGGCGCATATGTTTTTGAATGTAATACAGAATAAAACAGAGATGCTTTATGATGTAGACGGCATAGAATACGAAAGCAACATAGGCTACAGCTTCTGGGTAGAGAAGGAAAGAATTATTCTCGGCACGCGTGAAATGCTTGAGGCGCACGATATTGCCGTTCCCTCGCGCGACTATGAAAACCGATATACTAAAACCAGCACCAGAGACGCTATTTATCTCGCCGTTGGCGGTAAGCTTTACGCTATGTTTGTAGTAAGCTATTCTCCGAACGAAGAGGTAGCGAGCGCACTTAAAGAGCTTGAGGAGGCTGGAATAAATATAATTATTCATACGCGTGACTTTAATATTTCTTCCGATAAGGTATCCAAGCTGTTTGATATACCGAAAAAGATGGTAGCGGTGGTTCGTGAGGACGACGTTCCCGAATTATCAAAGCGTACAGCATTTGTTGAGAAGACCGCTTCATCGCTTACTCATATGGGAACGCTAACCTCGTTTATAAATGGAATTATTGCCTGCGGTAAGCTTGACGGAACGCTAAGAATTGCTATGACGCTTGAGCTTGTCGGTATGATTGCGGGCGCGGTGCTTGCGGCGGCGCTTGTTCTGTTCAGCACGCTTACGGGTACTACCGTGCTTGCGGCGTTACTTTTCCAGCTCGTGTGGCTTTTAATCGGAACAGCGGGAATTTGCATAAGAAAATAAATGCAATTAGTTAAAATAAACAAAACATTCGCGGGTAATTCTAACTCCGCGAATGTTTTTTTATTATAAAATCACTTTTAATAAATATAATTATATGATAGAATTTTTACTAAAGTCTTTATAATATTTATGCAATAAGCGACTAATGAGAGGGGAACTTTTTCTTATGTACACTCCGGACAAAATCAGAAACGTTATGTTGGTCGGACACAGCGGAAGCGGAAAAACATCGCTTGCCGAGGCGCTTTTATTCCTGACCAAATCCACCGATAGGCTCGGAACCGTGGCGGACGGAAATACCGTTTGCGATTTCGACCCCGAGGAGATAAAGAGAAAAGCGTCAATTACAACGGCGATAGCTCCGTTTGAATATGACGGCAAGCATATTAACCTTATCGACGTACCCGGTCTTTTTGACTTCGAGCTCGGTATTTACGAAGGAATTAAGGCGGCGGAATCGGTAGTAGCTACGGTTTCTGCGCGTTCCGGCGTGGCTGTAGGAACTATTAAAGCAATAAAGCTTGCGACAAAAAACAAGAAATCGAAGATGTTCTTCTTAACGAAGATGGCTGCTGAGCACGCCGACTTCAAAAAGGTATACGAGGGCTTAAAGGCAGAATTCGGAACTGGCGTCTGCCCGATAGTTTACCCCGTAGTATCAGAAGGCAAGCCCACTGTTTATATCGACCTTCTTAAGAATAAAGCTTACACATATAGTAACGGCAAGGCGTCAGACGCCGCAATTCCCGATACGGCTGGCTATGTTGATGAGCTTCGCGCCGCAATTCACGAGGCAGTAGCCGAAACTGACGAAGCGCTTATGGAAAAGTTCTTCGGCGGCGAGGAATTTACTGACGACGAAATTGTTAAGGGAATTAAGGACGGTGTAAAGCAGGGTATTCTAATGCCCGTACTTTGCGGCGACAGCACAACGCTTGAGGGAATAGACCTTCTTCTCGGCGCTATAAACTTTATTCTTCCGTCACCCGCTGAAATAGGTGAATTTGAAGCGACGGACGCTTCTGGAAACGCTGTTAAGCTTAAAATTGACCAGAACGGACCGCTCGTGGCGTATATCTTCAAAACCGTATCTGACCCCTTTGTCGGCAAGCTCTCCTTTGTAAAGGTGCTTTCGGGCAAGCTTGCGGGTTCCGTGGCTATGGTTAACGCAAGCACGGGCGAGTCGGAGAAACCCGGTAAGCTTATATTTGTAAAGGGTAAGAAGCAGATAGACGCGGCTGAAATAGGCGCGGGCGATATCTGCGCGATAACTAAGCTTTCCGCGGCGAAGACGGGCGACACGCTCTGCTCCGCTGGCAAGGTTTATAAAGTTGCTCCTATTGATTTCCCGCACCCGAGTATGACTATGGCGCTTAAGGCGAAGAACAAGGGCGACGAGGGCAAGATAGCCGCCGCTATTCAAAAGGTAATGGACGAGGACAAAACCCTCATCTACAGCGTAAATAAAGAAACTGTACAACAGGTGGTTTCGGGTCTCGGTGAGCAGCACCTTGATTCTGTTGTTAACAAGCTTAAAGCTAAGTTTGGTGTTGAAGTGGAGCTTATTCCTCCGCGTGTGGCTTACCGTGAAACGATTAGAGCTAAAGCGGAAGCGGAAGGTAAGCACAAGAAGCAGTCTGGCGGCGCGGGACAGTACGGCGTTGTTCAGATACGCTTTGAGCCGCTCCTTGATGGAACAGACTTTGAATTCGTGAACGCCGTTGTTGGCGGTACGGTACCGAAGGAATTTATTCCCGCGGTAGAAAAGGGTCTTCGCGAGGCTATACAGCACGGCGTTCTCGCTGGCTACCCAATGACCGGTTTAAAGGCAACGCTTTATGACGGTAAATATCACCCCGTAGACTCTAAGGAGGTCGCGTTTAAATCAGCGGCGCGCCTTTCCTACAAGGCTGCTTGCGCACAGGCGAAGCCAGCTATACTTGAGCCTATCGGAACGCTTAAGGCGTATGTACCCGATACCAACACGGGCGACATTATGGGCGAAATAAATAAGCGCCGCGGCAGAGTGCTCGGAATGAATCCGGGTGAGGACGGCTTGCAGGTGGTTGAGGCTGAGGTTCCGATGTCCGAGCTTATCGACTTCACAACCTATATGCGCTCCTCCACGCAGGGTCGCGGAAGCTATTCTGTAGAATTTGCTCGTTACGAGCCGCTTCCTTCGAACCTTGAACAGAAGGTAATTGACGACGCGAAGGACCTTCGCGAGGCGGAAGAGGACGAATAAGAGTTATAAGCTTTTTACACCCGCGATTATTTCGCGGGTGTTTTTTATGCTAAAAATG
>CAYWJF010000073.1:0-6972 GCA_964458545.1 uncultured Oscillospiraceae bacterium
CCGTTTCACGAAGCTTTGTAGTTATATGCCTTTTCGCTGTGCCCTACGGACTTGGCGCGGGCGCTATTGACGCGGCGCTCAACAACTATGTAGCGTTACACTATTCCGCACGACATATGAGCTGGCTTCATTGCTTCTGGGGCGTAGGCGCCGCGATAAGTCCGTATATTATGGGGTACTTTCTTTCAATGAGCAACAACTGGCACGGTGGCTTTAGGACGGTGTCGGTTATTCAGCTTGTAATTGCGGTAATCGTTTTTGTGAGCCTTCCGCTTTGGAGGAAAAACGAAAGCGCAGACATTAAGATAGAAAAGCCCAAAACGCTAAAAGAAGTTTTTAGTATAAAGGGCGTCATATTTATTCTTATCGCCTTTCTTTGCTACTGCGGCGCGGAAACAACAGCGGGACTTTGGGCGACAAGCTATCTTGTTTTAGAGAAGGGAATATCAAGCTATATCGCCGCTAAGTTTGCTTCATTGTTCTATATAGGTATTACAGCGGGACGTTTTGTTTGCGGCTTTGTTACCGATAAAATAGGCGATAGAAATATGATAAGGATAGGTCTTGCGGTTATCGCGGCGGGAACGCTCGCCGTGTGGTTGCCGATAAACGTTATGTGGCTGCCTCTCGCGGGGCTTGTTACTATAGGCGTGGGCTGTGCGCCCGTTTATCCGTCTATTATTCATTCCACGCCATTTAATTTCGGCAAGGAAAATTCGCAGGCAATCATCGGCGTACAGATGGCGAGCGCTTATGTTGGCTCAACCTTTATGCCGCCTATCTTCGGGCTGATTGCGGAGAATATCTCCATATCGCTTTATCCGCTGTATCTGCTTGTGTTTATTATTGTTCTGTTCATAATGACGGAAAAGCTTAACGCGTTTAACAAAAATAAGCTTAAAGGAACTAATGCGTAAACCAACAGCTTCTATTGACAAAAATATAGCATAATTATAGAATTACGTTATGAATTAAACGGTATATCGCGCCAATGGTCCCGATGTGCTTTCACATAGGGACATTTTATTAAATTATTAAGGGGAAAGCAGAATGAAAGAGCTTGAAAAACAATACAACCCGTCAGCCGTAGAAGAAAAAATCTACAGCAAATGGTTAGAAGGCGGATATTTTCACGCTGTCCCCGACAAGACAAAGAAACCCTACACTATAGTAATACCGCCTCCAAACATTACGGGGCAGCTGCATATGGGGCACGCCCTTGACAATACCCTTCAGGATATCCTTATCCGTACGAGGCGTATGCAGGGCTATGAGGCTCTTTGGCTTCCGGGAACAGACCACGCTTCAATAGCTACAGAAGCGCGAATAGTTGAGGCTATGAAGCAAGAGGGCATAACGAAGGCGGATATAGGTCGTGACGCCTTTCTTGAGCGCGCGTGGAAGTGGAAGGAACGCTTCGGCGGAAGGATAGTCGAGCAGCTTAAGAAGATGGGCTCCTCCTGCGACTGGGAGCGCGAGCGCTTCACCATGGACGAGGGCTGCAACAAGGCGGTAAAAGAGGTTTTCGTTAACCTTTATAATAAAGGACTTATCTACCAAGGTGAGCGTATAGTTAATTGGTGTCCCGTTTGCGGCACCTCAATTTCGGACGCTGAGGTTGAGTTTGAGGAGAAGGACGGAGCCTTCTGGCACCTACGCTATCCGCTTTCCGACAGCAGTGGATACCTTGAGCTTGCCACAACGCGCCCCGAGACCCTTTTGGGCGATACCGCCGTCGCGGTTAACCCCGAGGACGAGAGATATACAAAGTATGTTGGCAAAACGGTTATACTTCCGCTTGTCAATAAGGAGATACCCGTCGTAGCGGACAGTTATGTTGAAATGGACTTCGGAACGGGCGTGGTTAAAATAACACCTGCTCACGACCCGAACGATTTTGAGGTTGGTCTTCGTCACAATCTCCCCGTCATAAATGTAATGAACGATGACGCCACAATTAACGAGAATGGCGGCAGGTATCAGGGACTTACCCGCGAGGAAGCGCGTAAAGCTATTGTTAAAGACCTTGAGGCGGGCGGATACCTTGTAAAGGTTGAGCCACTTGTTCATAATGTCGGCTCCTGCTACCGCTGTAAAACAACGGTTGAACCGCGACTTTCAAAGCAGTGGTTCGTTAAGATGGAGCCGCTCGCGAAGCCTGCAATTAAAGCCGTTGAAGACGGCGAGATAAAGTTTGTTCCCGAGCGCTTTTCAAAGATTTACTTCAACTGGATGAACAACATCAAAGATTGGTGCATTTCGCGGCAGCTTTGGTGGGGTCACAGAATCCCCGCATACTACTGCGACGGCTGCGGCGAAGTAGTTGTTTCCAAGGAAACGCCTGAAAAGTGCCCTAAATGCGGAGGAGCGCTTCGTCAGGACGAGGATACGCTCGATACCTGGTTCTCCTCGGCGCTTTGGCCTTTCTCTACGCTCGGTTGGCCCGAAAAAACGGAGGAACTCGGCTACTTCTACCCGACAAGCACCCTTGTAACGGCGTATGATATAATCTTCTTCTGGGTAGCGAGAATGATTTTCTCAGGTCTTGAGCATATGGGCAAAAAGCCCTTTGATACCGTGTTTATTCACGGAATTGTCCGTGACGCCGAGGGCAGGAAAATGAGTAAATCCCTCGGTAACGGCATTGACCCGCTGCTTCTTATCGAAGAATACGGAGCGGACGCGCTTCGCTTTATGCTTGCGAGCGGAACCAGCCCCGGAAACGATATGCGCGTATCCGATGAAAAGATAAAGTCGGCAAGAAACTTCTCTAATAAGCTTTGGAACGCGGCGCGCTTTATTCTTATGAACGACGTTGACGCCGTAAAGCCCAACGAGATACCGAGCAAGCTTAATATTGAGGACAAATGGATACTGCATCAGCTTAACAACCTCACGAAAGAAGTAACAGATAATATTGACAGGTTTGAGCTTGGCGTAGCGGTTGGTAAGATATACGACTTTACATGGGACGTTTTCTGCGACTGGTATATAGAAATAGAGAAGCTTCGTCTAAACGGTGAGGATGAAACACAGAAGAATAATTCCAAACAGATGCTTGTATACGTTTTCACAAGTATTTTGAAGCTTCTTCACCCCTTAATGCCGTTTATAACGGAAGAAATCTATCTTGCGCTACCGCACACGAGCGAGAGCATAATGATTTCGGAATATCCGAAGTACAGTGAAGCGCTTGTGTTCTCACAGGACGAGGCGGAATTCTCTAAAATAATGGACGTTATCAAGAAGGTTCGCGTAATGCGTGGCGATATGAACGTTCCGCCCTCCAAAAAGACAAAAATGTATATTGAGTCGCCATATTCGGCGGTCTTTGATAAAGGCGCGGATTTCATTAAACGTCTCGCGAGTGCTGAAGAGGTTATAACGGGTGAAAGCTTTGATATTGAAGGAGCGGTACAGGTTGTTACCGACAGCGCCCGCGTTCTTATTCCTATGGCTGAGCTTGTAGATACCGAAAAGGAACGCGCAAGGCTTAATAAAGAGCTTGAGGCGGTCGAAAAGGATATAGCCGTATTAAAAGGACGGCTCGAGAACGAACAGTTCACGAGTAAAGCACCCGCTAAGATAATCGAGCAGGAAAGAGAAAAGCTTGGCAAAGCGGTTGATAAGCGCACGAATATTGAACAGAGCTTAGCAAATCTAAAATAGAACGACAGCCTCCGAACGGTTCGGGGGCTGTTTTTTAATAAATAATTCATATAGAAAATGCGTGCCATATTACGACTAATATTTTAATAAAAAAGTCTTATTCTGTTAATGGAATAAGACTTTTTTGGAGGAGCTATGAATTCGCTTGCATTTAAGCTTGTTGACGGCGTGCTTACCATCTATTTAAGGCAGGATATCGACCACCATACGGCGACTGATATGCGAAGGGGAATAGACGAGGAGATAATTCACGCAAAGCCGCTTTGTACGGTACTTAACTTTGCCGAGGTTGAGTTTATGGATAGCTCTGGCGTGGGGCTTGTTATGGGAAGGCTAAAGCTAATGAACGAGCTTGGCGGCGAGCTAAAGCTCGCGGGGGTCAACAAAACCTGCGAACGCATATTTGACCTTTCAGGTATTCTTGAAATGATTGATGTTATAAAGTGAGGAAGTAAAGATGAAAAAGAGCGTTAATACCTTTAAGCTTATTTTCCCAAGTCGTTCCTGTAACGAGGCGTTCGCAAGAACCTCAGTCGCGGCGTTTGTAACAATACTTGACCCCACAATTGAAGAGCTTAACGACATAAAAACCTCGGTAAGCGAGGCGGTAACAAACTGTATTGTGCACGCATATAAAAACGAAATAGGACTAATTTACATAACCGCGCGACTATCGTCAAGTAATGTGCTCAGCGTCTCTATTGCGGATAAAGGTTGCGGCATAGAGGATATTGACAAGGCTATGCTTCCCACCTACTCGACCGATAGGGAATCCGAACGCGCGGGTCTTGGCTTTTCGGTTATGGAAGCGTTTATGGACAGTGTTCGCGTTCGTTCAAAGCTCGGCAGAGGAACGACGGTAACCTTAAAGAAGAAGATTAGCGAACGAGTATGACGGTTTTGAACGAAACCGAACGCGAAAGGTTTATTGAGAACAATCTCGGGCTCGCACATTCCTGTGCAAACCGCTTTAAAGGACGCGGAATTGAATACGACGACCTCTTTCAAGCCGCAAGCTTTGGTCTTGTAAAAGCCTATAACGCCTTTGATGAGGAAAGGGGCGTGATGTTCTCCACCTACGCCGTGCCCGTAATACTTGGAGAAATTAAGCAGCTTTTTCGCGACGGCGGAACGATTAAGGTTAGCAGAACCCTCAAGGACATAGCAAGGAAGGTAACAGCGGTAAGAGAAGAGATATCAATAAAAGGCGGACAGGAGCCAAGCGTAAGCGAGCTCGCGGAGCTGGTGGGCTGTGACACGGAAACGCTAATAGAAGCCGTTTGCGCAGCTAAAGCGCCTATCTCGCTCACCTCTGAGGACGAGAACGGATTAAGGGAGCTGGAAATTGCCGTTGCGTCTGAGGACGAAAGGGTAACGGAACTTCTTTCGTTAAAAGGAGCGGTTGAAAAGCTTGAAGAAGCGGAGAAAATAATTCTTCATGAGAGGTACTTTAAAAACGCTACGCAGTCGCGTACGGCGGAGCTTTTGAATACGACGCAGGTTCAGATATCAAGGAAAGAAAAACGAATTATAGAAAAGCTTAGAGCGCTTATGAAATAAGCCGCCGAATGTTCGGCGGCTTTTGAATTGCTATTTTCTTATTTTTGTGTAAACTATGTTTACTATTTCGTTATACGCAATAACTGCCGAAACGATAAACACAGTGGAATAGTTAAATAAATATCGCGTACGCGCTTCCCAAATACACTCGAACAGGAACAGACCGAAGATACAAAGAAGAAGTGGAAACAGTTTTGATATAGCCTCGTTCTTTTTAAATAGCGTTAGAATTCCTGCCGTAAGAATTCCCAACAGAGTAAAGGCGAATACCGCTTGCTCAATGTGAGCGCCAACAGTGAACTTTTCTCCGTTATAGAGGATGTATTCGTCGATTGAGGAGAAATAGGTTCTGTCACGGTCAAGCTTTGAGGCGGTGGTGTATGTACCGTCCCCCCAGACGTATTCTGTCTTTTCAACCAGATGACCGAGCAGTCCTGATACTCCGTACGCGTCTATACGCGTCTTTATCTCGTTTTCGATAAATTCCTTTCGCTTAGAGCCTTCAACTGAAAGCGTAAGCTTATAGTCGTCATCATTATAGCCCCCGTTGCCCGAAAGCCCCATCATTACCCAATGGGTATTGGGAATGTAGTACTTTTCGTCATAATCGGGAAGATAGTCGGCTGAAAAAACAATTGCTTTAGTTGAGAGATAAAAGCCGAAAAACAAAACGACAGCGGCAGCTAAGACGGATAAGGATTTTCTAAGTTTTAAATGAATAAGGGCGTCAATTACTATCGCGATTGCTGTAAAGCAAACGGTAATCTTAAGTAAAGAGCCGAGCGCGATAAGAAGTATAGCCACGGCAAGCAGAGCGAATGCTCTCAGGTTTTTCTTGTTCTCAAACGAGTCCTTGCTGCATTGCCAGAGGTAAAGCGCAACAATGGGAAAGGGTAGCGTGAGGGTATCGGTATAATAGATAGCGCCGTATAAAAGAAACGGTAGAGTAATAAAGGCTATAAATAAAGAGACGAAGCCAACCGCGCGGCTCTTTGAAATCCGCCTTACAAGCAAAAAGGTGAAAAGAAGAGCAACGTCTATAAACACTACATTAATATATGCGCCGAGCATATTGAGATTGGTTACGCCAAGTGAACGAAATAGCTTAAAAATCGTTGTAAGAAATACAAGCAACGGAGTGTTGTTAGGCCACATTATAAAATATTGTCCCGCAACCCCGCCGTGAAGGGTCAGCTCAATTGCCTGCGTAGCGACAATCTCAAAATCCCAGCTGTCCTTCAGGTTAACAATAAAATCATTTATCAGTACTAGTTGTAAAACCAGATAGAACAGAAAAGTCAGTGCAAGTATGTAGACCTCAGCTTTTTCGTTGCTTATCTTGAAAGATAAATTTTTGCCGAGCGAATAAAAAAGCAATGAAACAATACCCACCGCTGCAACGCCGATAAGTACAATAGGGAAACTAAGCTTTATAAAAAAAGAACCTTTAAATATAGAAATGTAGCATATCCATACAAATGTCAAACAGAATACCGCCGCAAAAGCCTTCTTCAGTACGCTTTGAACCTTGTTCATTACCGTCTCCTTGTGTTTTTTAATAAAATAAGTCTAATATATGTATAAACTTTTTTCAAGATGAATAAAAGTAAAATTATTTAAAAAAATTGTTGACATTCGTCTTATGCAATGATAATATATATCTTACGCCGCCGAGTCAAAAAGGTGGCATTCGGACCTTGAAAATTAAACAATATAGAAACTTGAAAGGACCCTTTTCAAGAG
>CAYWJF010000074.1:0-3529 GCA_964458545.1 uncultured Oscillospiraceae bacterium
CGCCTAACTGATATTTTCCGCTTTGCGGCTTTCGTCAGCAGCGACTATAGTCACGGACGTTGTCGCGCCTTCCGACTACAACGTCCGCCTCGTCTGGGGCTTTTGCCGAAAAACAGTAAGAGAGGGCGTTTGTAACAAAGTTGTAATTTGTAAAATACTGTTGTATAATGATTAATACCAAACAGTTATATATTTCCTCAAAAAATTGGCGAAAGCAAAAAGAGAGGGAGCTTATGCTTGCTGACAAAATACTTGTAGTGGACGATAACCGAATAAACAGGGCGGTGCTCGGCAAAATTCTCGGAAAAGCCTACACGGTGGTGGAGGCTGAGAACGGCAAGGTCGCGCTCGACATACTGTTTTCGGACGACGCTATCTGCGCGGTGCTGCTGGATATCAAAATGCCCGTAATGGACGGCTACGATTTTCTTCGTTACATAAGGGTAATTCCTTCTTTTGCCGATTTGCCTATCTTCGCCGTTACCGACGGCGAGGAGGAGAGCAACGAGGATTTGGCGGTTCGCCTCGGCGCGAACGCGTATTTCGAGAAGCTTTATAACCCCGAAACGATTTTGACAAAGCTCGGCGCGGCGGTGCGCGCTTTTAAAGCGTCGCAGGATACCCGCACAGACAGTCTCACCCGCTTTTGGGACAGAAAAACGATACGCGGCAAGATAGACGCATATATCTCCTATATCGCGGGTAAGGAAACTCGCGCCGCGCTCGGAATTATATGTATAGAAAACTTAGCCATGGACGGCGAGGGCTTTGAGAAAAGCTCTGACGCGCTCGTCACCTTCGCGCAGATACTTCAAAAGAACTTCCCGCGCCGCGCAACTATCGGGCGGCTTAATATAAACGAATTTGTCGTGCTCTTCCGCGGGCTTATAAAAAGCTCCGAGCTTGAGGAGATTATTAAGCAGGTAATGACCGAGTTCGGCGAGGCGTTCGGCGAGGAAAGCTCCGCGCCGACAATAGCGGCGGGTCTTACCGTCTTTGACGGAAGCGGCGCGCTTTCAAGCACCATCTTCCAAGAGACAGACTTTGCGCTTAAAAAGGCGCGCAACTATGGAAGAAACCAGTACGCCTTCTTTGAGCCCGACCACGATATTATCGTCGTTTCCACCGAGGCCAAGGCGGCGCGTCTGCTCGACGAAATCGGCGCTTTCGTATATGTCTGCGACGTTAAAACGAACGAAAAGCTGTTTGCTAACTCCCGCGCGCTGTCTCTTTGCGAGGGAACGCTGCCTTGTTCAAAATGCTTATGTAGCATTCTTGGGCTTGACGAGCAGTATGGGCTTTGCTCCAAAACGCCGCTTAGCAAGCACAAGTTCGAGATAAACACCATTAAAACAAAGGACAAGCTCTACAACTGCCGTATGAAGCTTATCGAGTGGTACGGCAAGCTTGCGCGGCTTATGATAATTACGGAAGAGTAGTTAATGGTAAGTAAACAGTTAAATAAGATATAACAAAAGCCGCCCTCGGGCGGCTTTTTTGCGTTATTCTTACGCGGTTATTTCATAGCTGTTTAGCCGTCCGCTCTTGCCGACGCGTTCTACCGCGCCGCGCTTTACAAGCACCGTCAGCATAAGCTGAGCGGTCTTAAGCGGAATTTTTCCCTCGGCGGAAAGGTCGCGCGAGGTAAAGGGGCGGGGAAGGGTGGGGGGAAGAAGCGCGGCGTAATCTGACGCGCTCGCGAGCATAACCGACGAGGAAAGTCCAGCGGGAAGCCGCTCGAAACGGGTAGAGCCCTTCTTCTTATCGGCGCTCCAGCCGTTAAGGTAGCGGTACTCGTCCATGTTAATAAACAGAAGCAGTATTCTAAGCGACGGGTGCGCTATAAGCTTATCGAGCTTATAAAGCTCACGAAAGGCGTCGAAGCAACGACCGCGTTTTGGGCTCTTTCGCGGCTCGCTCAGCTCGCCCGTGTCGGCGTTTATCCAGATAAGCCGCTTTTCGGCGGGTATAGGGTACACCACCGTGACCGTCTGCGTCTCAAGGAAGCTTTCGAGCTTACCTCTCAGCTTATTAAAAGCGCGGGTCTGAACCTCGAAGATACCCTCGTCGTTTTTTACGTCCGCGACGTTTCGCCCAACCTTTACCTCGTGGTACGCTTCGTCGGGCTCAAGAAACCGCTTTACTACGGCGTGAAGCGTCTTTTCTGACAGCGTGCCTATCCCGTCACGCGCGCGCTCCTTGCCGAGCAGCTCCTCGCACGCCGCGAAAAAAAGCTCCTTGTTTGCATATCTGTTGTAAGCTGTTTTAGTTTCCATAAAGAAAGTATACAATACCGGCGTGGCGCGCACAAGGGCGAAAAAGCTTACTCCTCCTCGGCTTGCGGCGCGGCTTCCTTAGCCGAACCGTGCTGATAAAAGCTTTTGTTAAGGACTATCGCCGCCGACATAATCAGTAGCGCGACGCCCGACAGAACCATCAGCAGCCGCATAGAGACAACATCCGCGAGCGGCCCGAAAACCACCATGCCGAGCGGAAGAAAACCCGAATACATCGCGCCGAAAAGCCCAAACATTCGTCCTTGCATTTCGGGCGCGGCGTTCTCCTGAAGAAGGGTAGTTGAGGCGGTCTGTACCATTGTAAGCGCGACGCCGTAAATAGCCATAAGAATTAAGTATACGATAAAGCTGTCCACAACGCCCATCACAACGGCAAGCGCGCCGAACGCCACCATGCCGACAACAAGCGTTTTCACTCTGTTTTTAAAGCCGCCCCACGCGCCTATCAGCAGCCCGCCGAGGGTCATTCCGATAAAGCCCACCACCTCGACGGCGGTAAGGTACCAGTAGGTCTCGCCGTAGTATCTGCTGACGAAGAGGGTTGCGAGGAAACCAGCGGGAACACAGAGAAAGATAAATATACCAAACATAAGCAGGAGCGGTCCGACAAAGCTCTCTTTAGCGGCGTACTTAAAGCCCGCCTTCATTTCGCCGAGCATGGACGGCGCGTCCTCAGTCTTTGTAAAGGGGATAGCGACAGCTGCGAGAACGGCTATTCCAACCACCGCGGTGGCAATGTCAATCATCAGCGTTTCGCGAAGCGTACCAAAGGAAAGCACCGCGCCCGCCGCCGCGGGCGCCGCGAACTGCACAAGCGATTGGATAGTGGCGTTAACGCCATTAAACTTCATTAAGCCTTCCTCGGGAACAAGAAGCGGAATCGCTGAATTTACGGCAGGGGTTTGAACACCTGCGCCGAGCGAGCGAATAACGGAGATAGCTATAAGCGCCGTAAGCAGCGGCGTGCCCTCGCCTATATACGGCATAAGCAGCGCGAGCGCAAGTGTGGAAACGGCTATTACCGCGTCGGCAAGAATAATCAGCCGCTTGCGGGGATATCTGTCCGCCCACACGCCCGAGAAGAAGGAGATAATGAACTGCGGAAGATACGCCGCTACGGTCAGCGCCGATACCCACACGCCCGAAGAGGTTTCGAGGGTAACAAACCAGATAATAGCGAACTGAACCACCGAGGAGCCGAAGAGGGTAATGCCTTGGCTTGCGAGAAATAG
>CAYWJF010000074.1:3629-6764 GCA_964458545.1 uncultured Oscillospiraceae bacterium
GAAGGTCTGCTTTATATTCACCTTAACGGCGTGGTCCGAGTGACAGGGTTCGAACCTGTTATCGAACTCTAAAAAGTGCGATTATACCGTGGTATTTTGAGTGTCGTGTTGCAAATCGTGTTGCAAGCCGTCTGAATCAGTAGCATCTGAAGGTGTTTCGGGCTTGTCAAAATAATTAGTTACGTCGTTCCTTACGCTCTTTTGTTTTTCGTTAAAGGTATGCTGGTAAACCCGCGTAAGCATATATTCAGTCTTGTGACCGGTAAGCTCCATCGCGTACTTATTCGGAATGTTGAGAGACAGAAGAACCGAAGCAAAGTAGTGGCGGAGCTGGTGGAAGTGGTACTTAGGAATTCCGCTTGCTACGCAGTGCGCGGGAAAGCGACCGGTCATGCACTCGGGGCGATAAGGATAGATAGCGGAAGACTTGTCCTCGGGCGCTCTGTCTTTAAGAACGGTCATAAGCACTGCGGGTGCTCCGACTATCCTATCACTGCTGTAAGTCTTCGTTCCCTTAAGCACCCACTGCTTATTGTCGTTAAGGACGATGGCGCGCTGAACGTGAATTGTGTTTGCTTCAAAATCTACGTCGCTCCACTTAAGACCCGCTATCTCGCTGCGCCTTAAGCCGCAATAAGCGCCGAGCATTACAGCGAGTTCCATAACAGGGTTATTTACCTTCAAGTATTTTAAAAGCTTTTTTATTTCGTCGTCTGTTGGTACCGACATTTCTGTCGGTGCCTTCTGCGGCAAGTTTGTTCTCAAAACGAGCGAAGGCCGAAACGTGGAAGCGGTAGCTGAAAGAAGGGCGTGCGAGTTGTGGACCACCTTCCACTTGTATTTCGCGGCAAGTTCATTTACCCAAACTTGAACGTCTTCCTGCGTTATCTTCTTCAACACCAAATCCTTGATAGAAGAAAAGTATAACTTTCGCTCAAGCTTGTACTCTCTTATAGTAGTGGGAGACAGAACGGCAGTTCTGTTTTCGATATATTTATCAATGGCAGCTCCGACCGTAAGGCTGCTCTTGCTTAGTTCACCTTTATGGTTAAGCTTATAGTCGAGAGCCATAAAGTCGGCTTCGTCTTCGGTATCGGCTATAAACGTCTCGTACAGACGCTTCTTGTTACTATCGTAACCAATGAATATCTGGGAGCGGAATTTACCGCTCGGTAGCTTAGTAGCCATAACACACTCCTTTTCTTTACAAGGCCGTCGCGGAGTGGTAGAATAAAACACGGTTAGTGTTGCGCCACGCGCGACGAGACCCTCAGTAAGCTACTCGCTGTTACCGCAGCGGGTAGCTTTTATTTATAGCGAATACAGTTAACTACCAACAGTAACGCAAGCCGAAAAACAAACCTGTAGCCACAAGAATTAGCAACACCTTCCAATACCAACGCTCTACGCTGAACTTAAGTAGCGTAACGGCAAGACCGCCGAGTAATAGCGAAAATACACCTGCGAATAGGGTATACATCATAGAAGCAAATATCATAAGCAGTGGTTTACTACCATCGACAACAAACGGATTTTCAAGCAAGAAAAACAGCATTAAAGCACTGGAAATGAACGGAATATAAAATGCCATATCTTTAAGAGTGCTATATTCTCTTTTACTGGAAAGTTCAACATTCGCCTCTTTAAGGCGGGTACTTACTATGTCGTATTGCTTTTTAAGTTCTTGGTGTTCATTTAATAAATGACTGAAAACTGCAGCAGGAACGACAGATGCGTTATTGTTCTGAGTAGGAGCTGATACTTCATTAGTGACCGCTGGCGCGTCGGCATCCGACGGCCATTCCTCTGGATAAGAATTCTGGTCGAACATACCTAACTTCTCGTTATCCATATACCCTCCGTTTCATACATTATCCTTTCAATGAAAACAAAGCCGATTTACACCGTCTCGCGCTTTTGAGCGATTAGTTGGAGAATAAGGCGAATAATCCAAATCGCAAAAATTATAAAGAATACAATCGCCCAAGCCTTTGCTTCCGAGCGGGACATATTAACAGCAGCGATTATCCAAGCTGGAAGGGTTCCTAAAGCTCCGAAAATCGCACGAAAAACAAAGCTTAGTATCACAAGAATTAAGCTTATCCACCAAAGCTTTCCACTGAATGGAATAGGGAAGAGAAGAAGCACAATCATAGGCAATGTGTTTAGAAAAAAGGTTTTTGTTGGTGATTGATAATTATCCATATACCCTCCTTAAAACTTAGCTCGGAGCTCTACGACCCGTCCGATTATTTGGACGGGCTTTTTTATTACCTCGTCCTTTGAGTAAAACATAGGTTCGAAAGCTGGATTAGTCGGCGAAAGAATTAACCCTTCGGGGCGTTTCTTCACACGCTTAACAGTAGCCGATTCGCCATTTACGAGAACTACTGCGATATCTCCGTCGTCAACGTCGCTTTGTTTTCTTACAACAACAACGTCGCCTTCTGAAATCTTCGGCTCCATACTGTCGCCTTTTATCCTCAGTCCGAAATAATCACCCTGCGCCGCCATCTCGGCGGGTATTTCCTCATAATCAATAATGTTTTCTGAAACAAACATAGGGAAACCAGCGGCAACCTCGCCGAGTACAGGAATAGAGACCGCGCCCTCAGAACTAAGACCAACAGCAACCGAATCACCAAAATAGAGATAGTCAGTAGAAACTCCAAAGAATTCAGCGACGAGCGCCACCTTATCAATACTCGGTTTATTTTGATTCCAACGTGAAATAGTGCCACGTCCGATATTCAGCTGTTTTTCCAACGCATTTATTGATAAGCCTCGTTTTTCACATAGTTCGCAGATTCTTTCAACCATGCCTAAAATATCACCTCCAAAATAAATTCGGAAATTTGCGAATTACATATTGACACATTCGCAAATATGCGATATTATAGGGACAAGGTAACCGACAAAAGGTGACCTTTGCAGCTAAGTTTCGCATATATGCAGATTTGTCTTGCAAACTGATTGTAGCATATTTGCGAAACTTCTGCAACAACAAGATGTAGGAGGTATGAGTGTGTACAACACTATCAAACGGCTTTGCAAAGAAAAAGGCATTTCAATAACAGAGCTTGAAGAAGCGGTTAATCTCGGAAAACGCACAGTTTATCGCTGGAATGAAAACAA
>CAYWJF010000075.1:0-6710 GCA_964458545.1 uncultured Oscillospiraceae bacterium
AATGTTGTTCCTATGATGTTAAACCTTAGCAGCAAGGCTTTTGTTTATATCTCGCTGTTATGTCCGAAAACGTCTTTAATATGCTTGAAAGTACCCATTACGGTTACCGTAGAGCCCTCCTCAAGTATCGTAGCGGCGGTGGCGGGAACGTATTCGCCAGACGAAAGGCGAAGAAGAAGAACCTGTATGCCGTAGTTCTCCTTTAGCCCTGAGCGCAGCAGCGGCGCGCCGCGAAGCTTTTCGGGAACAACATTAAGGGTAATGTTGGCAAGGGTTCTTTCACCGAACTCGTCAAGTATGTTTATTGGGTTTGTTTTAGCTGAGAAGAATATTCTGTAGCCAATCTTGGTAAGCCATATATCCGTCGCCATACGAAACGCCTTAATTCGGCGAATAAGCATAAACAACGCGAAAAGAACGCCTAAAACAATTATAAGCTTATAAGAGGTGCTAATCTCGTTCTTATCGAAGGACATAAAAAGGTTTACCATACTTGATACTATCGTTATGCTAAAGGCGTAGCCAAAAAACATAATGACCCGAGCAAGCCTTCTTCTAAAGGGTGTTTCTACGACAAACTCGCTCTCTTTTGTGGTAAACCCTGAGTTTGTAAGTAGAGAGACCACCTGAAACTTCGCCTTCTCTTTAGAAAGCCCCGTAAGTCTAAAAAGGACGGTGAAGATATCAATTAGCAGAATATACACCATCATTACAGCGCAGAAAAGAATTATTGACGCGTTCATATTTCACCCTTATTTCGCTGAAAAGTCTTTAAAGCATAGGTTTAAATCGACGCTGCCGTCAATGCCGTCTATCTTGCCGCGAGCGGTATACTGCGCAATCGCGTAGTCGTAGTAAAAGGAGGGTATAGCGTCAAACTCGGCTATCCAGAAGTCATAATCGTCCAGCTGACCGATATCATACTCCATATACGCAAGCTCGAGGTTAAAATAGACCATCGGTGTGTAGCCCGCTTCTTTAATAGTATCACAAAAGGTGATACAGGCGTGGGTTAAAACGTCGGTAGGCGTTCCTTTGGTTCTGTATGGCTCCTCACATTCGTAAAAATGCTCCCAGTCAAAAACAAGAGGGTAGGTAATATCCTTTTTATACGGCTCAAGAAGGCTAAGAAGCATTTCCGCTTCCTCCTTCGCCTCTGCTTCGGTTATAGCTTGAGAATAGAAGTACGCTCCCACGTCAATACCAGCCGCTATCGCGCCTTCGATATTCTTTTTGTAATTCTCGTCCTCATATAGTCCGCCTTGGGTAGCGCCACGACGAGCTACACGGATAATCGCGAAATCGACGCCAGCGGCTTTTACCTTCTGCCAGTCGATATCGCCCTGCGCGTAGGAAACGTCTATTCCAAAATAGGTTTTCTCTTCGCCCTTGTAGGTGAGAATGCCATCTTCTAACGCAAAGGCTTCCTTATCCTTAAGGTTAACACAGACATTGTTCTGCGCGATAATTTGGTTTCCGTTATATGTGAAGTAATGAGTCTCGCCGTCCACTAATGGTGGCTCTATTTTTTCTTTACTTTTGCTTGTAAGGTTAACGATAAGCGACACGATAAAAACAACCGCGACTAACAGCGCGATTAAAAAAACAACAATCTCCCACGTAGAGAAACGCTTTTTCACATTCTTTGCCGCTCTTCTGAAAACTGACGCCATAATTTGACCTTTTTCCTTGTTATTTGACAATCATTCTAACATATATACCGTCGTAAAGCAAAGGATAAATTATGCCCCCGACAAGGCGTTGTCGAGGGCTTGGTGAGTGTATACTTACTGCTTAAGAAAATCCAGCACCGCTTGCTTAAGCTCAGGCACGGCGCAAAGCTTATTGTGGCGAATCTCCTTATCCGAAAGGCCAAGAAGCGGGAAGGGAATAGCTGTTTTTGTTTTTTCGCTTAATACCGAAAGAGCGTCAAATTCATCGACACCACTTACGTCCTTGTCGCTTATCGCCGAAAGCACGCTTTTTGCGAACTTATACGGGCTTGCGGTAGAGACGATAATTACCGTGTCGTCCGGTGAAAGCTTCTTCTTTTGTTTCTCATATACGCCGAAGGCTACAGCGGTATGGGTATCAATAAGGTAGTTGTCCTTCTTCCAAACAGACTTTATCGTCTTAGCGGTTTCAGTATCGTCTATGCTGTCGGCTATGAAGATTTCGCGTACCGCGTCTAATGTCTTTTCGTCCACCTCATATCTGCCCTTTGTTTTAAGGTCGCTCATCCATCCCGCGACCTTCTCGCTGTCGCGTCCGCAAAGCTCGTAGAGGAGCCTTTCAAGATTGGAGGAGATAAGGATATCCATAGACGGGGAAAGCGTCTTGTAAAACTCGCGGTTTCTGTCATACACACCAGTATTGATAAAGTCGGTGAGAATGTTGTTCTCGTTAGAGGCGCAGACTATCTTTCCTATCGGCGCTCCCATACGCTTCGCGTAGTAGCAGGCGAGAATATTTCCGAAGTTGCCCGTGGGTACAACGAAAACTGCCTTTTTCCCCTCGGTGAGAATGCCGTTTGTACGCAGCTTCGCGCAGGTTCTTACGTAGTAGACTATCTGCGGAAGCAAGCGTCCCCAGTTAATTGAATTTGCCGACGAAAAGCTATAGCCTAACGCCGCCGCGTCCTTCGCGAGCGACTCGTCCGCAAAAAGGTTTTTTACGGCGGTCTGCGCGTCGTCAAAGTTGCCCTTTACGGCTGTTACCGCTACGTTTTTGCCCTCTTGGGTTATCATCTGGCGCTTTTGCACCTCGCTTACGCCGTCTTGGGGATAAAGCACCATAATCTTTGTTCTGTCCACGTCGCGGAAGCCCTCAAGCGCCGCTTTGCCAGTATCTCCTGAGGTCGCGACAAGTACAGCTATATCCTTATCAGCGTTTTGCTTCTTCATGCTTGTGACTAAAAGACGCGGGGTAAGCTGAAGCGCCATATCCTTAAACGCCGCCGTAGGACCATGCCAAAGCTCAAGACAGTATACGCCGCCACGAACCCTCTTTAAGGGCGCTATATCTGAGGTATCGAAGTTGTCGCCATATGCCGCGAAAACGCAGTCGCGTATCTCACCGTTATTGAAAGAGGGGATAAAGCGATTGATAATGCTCGCGGCGCATTCCTTATATGAGGCTTCGCCGTAGGTGTCAAAGTCGCGCTCGCAAAGCGCTGGAAATTCGTCGGGTACAAAGAGCCCGCCGTCGCTTGCTATTCCTTTTATAACCGCCTGCTCAAACGAAAAGCCTTCGTTAAAGCCGCGTGTGCTTTTATATATCATTTCTACTCAGCCTCTTCCTTATCAAGGTCAAATTTATCGAAAAGCGCCTTTACAGCTTCTTTAGCGTCGCCGCTCGCGACGATAAAGGAAATCTTTATTTCAGAGGTGCTTATCATCTGTATGTTAATATCAGCGTCCGAGATTGCCTCGAAGGCGGCGGCGAGCACCGCAGGGTTACTCTTTATTCCCGCGCCTACTACGGAAACCTTCGCTACGTCCTTGCCGTAGGTCATACCCGACGCGCCGAGCTTATCAACAAGCTCGTTAACTATAGGAAGGGTTATGTCGAGGATATCCTCAGAAACCGTGAAGGCGATATCGTTATGCATTCCGCGCACCGCGCTTTGTATTACCATATCTACGGGAATATCCGCCTTTGCAAGGTCGCTGAAAACCTGCTTTGCCATACCGGGACGGTCGGGAACATCGAAGATAACGAGTTTAGCAACGTTAAAGTCGTGCGAAACGCCGCTTATCCGCCGAACTCCTTCAAGGCGCTTAGAATGGGTGACGAGGGTTCCTTTCTTTCTTTCAAAGGAGCTTAACACCTCGAAATCCACGTCGTTTTGCATAGCGCATTCTACCGCTCGCGGCTGCATTACCTGCGCGCCGAGCGAGGCAAGCTCAAGCATATTATCATAGGAGATTTCTTTAAGCTTCGCCGCCTCCGTTATTTTGCGCGGGTCCATGGTGTATATGCCGTCTACGTCGGTGAAAATTTTACAAAGGTCCGCGCCGAGCGCAGCCGCAATGGCTATGGCGGTAGTATCCGAGCCACCGCGCCCGAGTGTCGCAACGTCGCCGTTCGGCATAATAGCCTGAAAGCCCGCGACAATAACTATCTTGCCTGCCGCAAGCTCGCTTTTTATCCTTTCGGGGTTTATACCCGTAAGTCTTGCGTAGCTGTAGCTTCCCTCGCAGTGTATACCAGCTTGAAAGCAGGTGAGTGAAACCGCCTTTTCGCCCATGCTTTGAAGGGTCATAGCCATATATGCCGCAGACTGCTGCTCACCCGTTGCCATAAGGAAATCGAGCTCGCGCCTGTCGTTATTTCTCGCTATTTCACCCGCGTCGCGAAGCAGCTCGTCGGTCAGCTTTCCCATAGCTGAAACAACCGCAACAACGTCGTTGCCTTCATTTTTAATCTCTATTATTCTTTCAGCAACCGCCTTCATCCTCTCAAAGGAGCCCACCGAGGTGCCGCCGAATTTACAAACTACCAATCCCATTACTCTATTCTCCGTTAAAACCGTCCCGCGACGTCAGCGCCGTCAAGACAAATCATTGTGTTTATTTTGTGGATATAATCTTTTTTCATAAGTGCGCCGAGTGCCTCGCGCAGGTCGTCTTCCTTCGCCTTGTGCGTAATAATAACAAGTTCCGCGCGCTCTCCGCCGAGGGTATTCTGCTTTAAAGAGGCAAGGCTGATATTGTGCTCGCCAAACTCGCTCGCTATCCCCGCGAGTACGTTTGGTCTGTCGGAAACGAGCATTCGCACATAAAACTTGTTAGAGGTCGAGAAGATATCCTTTACAGGTTTGCTTTCGTAGCAGATTCCATTATGCCGCCCGAAGGAGTTGTACTTGATATTGCGGCAGATATCCATAATATCACCAACGACAGAGCTTGCCGTCGGAAGCGAGCCCGCGCCGCGCCCAAAGAGCATTACGTCGTCCACCGCGTCCGCACGGAGGAATACCGCGTTAAACACGTCGTTTACAGAGGAGATGGGGTGGCTTTTCGGAACAAAGGCGGGGCGGACATATGCTTCTATCTCGCCATCCGTTTCCTTCGCCACCGCTACAAGCTTAATAACGTAGCCCAGCGCCTTCGCGACGGAGATATCGGTTTTGTCTATTTCCGTTATGCCCTCGCAGTAAACCTCGGAGAGCTTTACCTGCGAATTAAAGGCAATAGTCGAAAGAATGGCTATCTTCCTTGCGGTATCAAGTCCCTCTACGTCGCTTGCGGGGTTAGCCTCGGCGTAACCGAGCGTCTGCGCGTCGGAAAGCGCGTCGCTGTATGAGGCGCCCTCTTGCGCCATCTTTGTCAGTATGTAATTTGTCGTGCCGTTTAGTACGCCGATTATTTCGCGGAACCTGTTTCCCGCGAGTGTCTCTTTAAGCGGCATAATTATCGGTATTCCGCCGCCCACGCTCGCTTCGTAGTAGAAGTCCACGCCGTTTTCCGCCGCGAGCTTATTAAGCTCGTCCCAATAAAGGGCAATAAGGTCTTTATTTGCCGTAACAACGTGCTTTTTATGCTGCATGGCCTTAGTAATAAACTCATAAGCGATTTTTGTACCGCCGATAAGCTCAACTACTATCTTAATCTCGTCGTCGTTAAGAATCTCGTTATAGTCGCTGCAAAGCTGTTCTTCCTTAACGCCGAGCTTGCGGGGTTTGCTGAAATCAAGCTCAAGAATTTTCTTAATCTCAATCTCTTCGCCAAGCCGCTTTTCTATGTCGTACTTATTCAATTTAAGAAGCGTTACGACGCCTCCCGCGACCGTTCCGCATCCGAGTAGCGCAATTTTAATCATTGTATTATACTCCTAAATAAATTATATTAATAATAACTACTTTACTTAACGCCGTCAATACGCGCGTCAAGTACGCCGTCTATTGACAAAAGCGCGTCTATAAGCACCGACAGGTCGCAGGACAGGCGCTCTGTGCCAACAGACATAGTTACCGTCGCCGTTCCGTGAGAGGGGAGTCCTTGATTAATAGTTAAAACATTACCCTTGTATTTCGCTATCTCGCCGAGCACGCCAGAAAGAACTCCGGGTGTATGGTCAAGGATAAGCGAGATGTTTGAAATCTCCATAGAGCTCAAATCGAAGAAGGTAAAAATACCGTCGCGGTACTTATAAAAGGTGCTTCTCGCGATACCAAGCTTATCCGCGGCGTCCGGCACCGAAGAAGCTTCGCCGCGCCGAATCATCTCCTTAACCTTCACGGTTTTCAGTATACCCTCGGGAAGTATATTCTCAGATACGACGTAAAATTTCTTTCCGCCTCTTTTCATAAGCCCTCCGTGTTTGCGTGAGAAAGAATAATTACACTGTGTACGGACAATTATATACTAAGTCTGCATATATTTCAATAGAATTCAATAAAAAAACAATATAAAATATTTTATGCTTATTGCAGAAGAACTTTAGCGAATAATGTATTGTCATAACCACCTAAAAGATTGTTATTTTTGCAACAAATTTGTTTAATATCGAAATTTTGTATAAATATTCTTGATATATTTGTTAAGTCCGCTATAATCAAATTATTGTTAATTATCGCCCGCCGTTTTTGACTATGAGCGGCGGAAGTATACGATTAACTCTGGAGAAGCTCTTTACAGAGTGCCGAAGGTGTAAGGCGGGTCAACGCCAATCTCTCAGGCAAAAGGACAGAGAAAAGGTAGAAGCTT
>CAYWJF010000076.1:0-1703 GCA_964458545.1 uncultured Oscillospiraceae bacterium
CTAATACCTCAGGCAGTTCAAGCATACTCTTCGCCCCTTTCTAAATAAGTTCCCACGTGAAAGCCACGGTGTCCGTAACCTCCACGCTGTCAGGCTCAATATCCACGCCGCGCGCGTCCGCCGATACGGACATACAGCGCGCTTCCATTCTGTAATCGGTATTAGATACAAAGGAAACCTCGTTCCAGTTGTAATCTATCTTTAAAAGACGTCCAAGCTTTTCACCGCTTGCCGCCGTGAGAACCGTCGCCTTCTCCTTTGCGTTCTTCGCCGCGTTTTCAAGTAGCAATTTACTCGCCGCGTCCTTATCCTTAATTCCAAAGGATATGTAAAGCTCGGGGTTCACCTTTGCCGTCGCCGCAAGCACCTTTGCTAAGAGCTTTGTGTCAAGGTCAAACTCAAGCTTCAAGCCGTGCGACACCCTGTAGCCCTTAAATACCCGCTTAACGCTTCCGTCGGCGTTTCGCTCGTTTTCGTATTCGGAATCCACCGAAAAGCTTGTGGTCTTTATATCCTCCCGCTTAAAGCTTAGCATAAGCGCCGCCGAGCGAAGCTCTTCTATCTGCGTTTGAGCGTCGCTCATTGCTTTTTCATAGTCTTTATCGGTCGATATAAGCTGCATAGTTACTGTTATAATATCGGGCTTTGCGGAATATCTCCCCGTGCCCTTTACTGTAATTACTCGTTCCATATTCTCTCCTTAAACCTATATTATGTTTTCTCCGCCCTCGGGGAAGCCGTGCGCGTTCCGCTCTTGCCAAACTATGCTTGCGCCGATACCCGCGCCGCAGAGCGCCGAGTAAAGCTTTTCAGCGGGTTCTCTACAGTCCTCATCCTCGGTGCCGCAGGCTATATTTACGGTTATACTTTTCTTTTTAAGCGCAGCAATAACAGCCGCCTCATTCTCTTCAAAGAACGGTATCCACGGGGACTGGAGAAGGATGTTTTTTACGGTAAGCGCTGAAAGCGTCACCGCTCTTAGTATTATATTGCAGCCCGCCGAAAAGCCCGCGAGCAAGACCTCGCGATATTCTTCAAACGGCAACTTCTCGGTAAGCTTTATTAGCTCACGCCAGTCCTCGTCATTTTCCTGCCAGCGAAAACGCCCGAAGGAATCTGGTCGGGCGGACTGTACCGCCTCAAGCTGAAAGTCTTCTTTAACAATCGGTCTCCAATCAGATAACGCGGTTTCGGCATTCTGTCCGTTACCGTGCAGGCAAAGCACCAGCTTTTCCTTCTCTTTCTCTTTAAAGGTGCAAAGAGCCTTACTCTCCTTAAACGCCTTCGCTTCTCTTTGCGCGCAATGCGAAAGAAAGCTTTCATATTCCTTGTTACCTTTAAGCGGAACAAGGTCGTCGTCGTCAAGCGCGTCGCTCCTATACCACCAGCCGCGCGCGTCCGCTTCCTTCACCCATTTTAGCGCTTCGTCTGTTTTTCCGCAGCCGGAGGAAAGACAGATAAGAAAATAGTAAGCCTGCGGACTTTCCGACTTAAGATAATCTATCTCACTTTTGAGATAGCCGTAAGCCTCTTCGTAGCCTTTCTCTTCCGCGGTTTTTAAAACTTTTTCTAATAAGTTGTTTTCGTTCATAAACTCTCCAATAATTATTTTGCCGATTTTAAATAGCCTTGTCCCCAATCGCTCATTGCGTAGAGGATAGGAGACAAGCCCCGCCCGAAATCGGTTAGCGAGTACTCGGTTC
>CAYWJF010000076.1:1713-6442 GCA_964458545.1 uncultured Oscillospiraceae bacterium
GGAAAAACGGTACGCTTTATAAGCCCGTCGCGCTCAAGCTCGCGGAGCTGCTGGGTCAGCATCTTGTCCGTCGCGCTCGAAACGGTTCTATGTAGCTCGCTGTAGCGAAGCTTTCCGTTCATAAGGTGCCAGAGTATTACCGCCTTGTACTTTCCGCCGATAAGCCCTATCGTCGCTTCGACGGGGCAGGTCGATTTTACCGTAATTCTATTCTCCATAATCATCACACTCACTTTTTTGATAGTATATTCCGAAAAAGTGCATTCTTGCCATTTTCTCCGTTATCGGTATAATTATATTACAACGCCAATAAAAACACAAGAAAGCGAGAAAAAATATGGATTTCATAACACTTGCAAGAGAGCGCTACTCCGTAAGGAGCTATACCGACAAGAAGGTTGAGAAGGAGAAGCTCGCGCTTATCCTCGAAGCCGCAAAGGCCGCGCCTACGGCGGTAAATTATCAGCCGTTCAAGCTGCTCGTTATTGAAAGTGAGGAGGGGCTTGAGAAGCTCTCAAAGGGTGCGCCTACCTTCGGCGCGCCGCTCGCGATTATCGTGCTTGCCGACCACGCCTCGGCTTGGATGCGCGACAACGACTGCAAAACCTCGACGGATATTGACGCGTCTATCGTCACCGACCATATGATGCTACAGGCGACCGACCTCGGCTTGGGCTCGGTCTGGGTCTGTAACCTCAACCTGCCTATACTAAAGCGTGAGTTCGGCATTCCGCAGAAATTTGAGCCTATCTGCTTGCTTAATATCGGCTACGCGGCGGCTGACGCGGACAAAAACAAGGCGGCGCAGAAACGCCGCAAGGATATTTCGGATTTAGTCTGTTACGAACGCTTTAGCTGTGATAAAATGTAACTAAATAATAATTCTACAGCAGAGGTGTTTTGATGCTTAACGCAGATAACGCTTATAGCGTTGAAAAAAGCAACGAAGCAACACACATTGACCTTTACGAAAGCCAGATGAAGCTGCTTTGCGAGCTGCTTGAGCGCGGCGCAATAACCAAGCCCCAGTATGAAAAGAGCGCGGCTGTTTTAAAGGAAAAATTAACGCGCGGCAGATAATCTGCCGCGCGTTTTCTTTATCTATTCGTTGAAGCTTAATAAGAACCTCTGCGTGCGCTCCTCCCTTGGTGTGCCAAAGACCTCGTCGGGCGTTCCTTGCTCTGCTATTACGCCGTCGTCCATAAAGATAACCTTGCTCGCGACGTCGCGGGCAAATTTCATCTCGTGGGTTACTATTATCATCGTCATCTTCCGCTTCGCAAGGGACTTAATTACCCTTAAAACCTCGCCCGTAAGCTCTGGGTCGAGCGCGCTCGTCGGCTCGTCGAAGCAGAGAATATCGGGCTTTAGCGCAAGCGCTCTTGCGATTGCTACGCGCTGTTGCTGTCCGCCGGAAAGCATATGCGGGTAGGAGTCGATTTTGTCGGAAAGCCCCACCTGAGCAAGAAGCCCTCTCGCTTCCTCCTCCACCTTCGCGAGTGCGCCGCGTCTGTCCTTGCGAAAATCCTTCTCCGCTCCGGCGAAAAGACTGCTCGCAAGCGTTACGTTCTGTAGCGCCGTGTACTGCTGAAACAGATTAAAGGATTGGAAAACAAGCCCGAAGTGAAGGCGCTTCTTTCTTATCTCCTCCTCGCCCTCGAAGCGAGCGAGCGACGCGTCAAAAAGTGTCTCGCCGTTTACCTTAATTATCCCTTTATTCGGTCTTTCAAGGAAGTTCAAGCAGCGAAGAAGGGTAGTTTTACCGCTACCCGACGAGCCGATTATGGCAAGGGTCTCGCCCTTTTCGAGCGAAAAATCTATTCCTTTTAGAACGGGTGTCTTTTCAAAGTTTTTGTAAAGTCCCTCTACTTCAAGTATAGGCATACTCGTCGCACCTCCCTTTAAGCCTTGAAAAACTCGAACTTCTTTTCGAGCTTGTTAAACAGGATAGTTAATATTCCGCAGAAGATAAGGAAGAAAACGGCGGTGGAAAAGAGCGGCCAGACAAGTCCCTTAGTACCGAACTCCTTCGCCATCATAATTATCTCCTTGTTTGCAATGATATTCGCAAGCGACGTGTCCTTTACAAGTGTCATAAACTCGTTGCCCATAGGCGGTATAATCCGCTTAACGACCTGCGCTAAGGTTATTTTAAAGAATATCTGCGACTTGGTCATTCCGAGCACCTGCCCCGCCTCATACTGACCCTTTGAAATACTCTCGATACCGCCGCGGTAAATCTCCGAAAAGTAGCAGGCGTAATTGATTATGAACGCCACAATCGCCGCCGTAATTCTGGGCATAGCGGTGCCGCCCCAGATAAGCCCGGGGCCATAGAAGAAAACAATTATCTGCAGCATAAGCGGCGTTCCGCGAACAATCCACACAAGCGTGCGGATAAGCGACCTTACGGGGCGAAGATGCGAAACCTTATCAAGCGCCGCGCGACCCTTTACGCTTTTAGAAAGACGGCCCATTAAGCCGCTTGCTCCTTCCGCCGGCGCGAGAAAGCGAAAGGGTCTCCACTTACTCATAGAGCCGAACGAAATAAGTAGCCCAAGCGGTAGCGCCACGACGAGCGTAACAAAAAAGATTGTACAGTTTATCCCGAAGCTTTCAAGCAGCTTTGAGAGAATAAGCGTTGTACTCATATAGTTATTTCCTCAAAATCACGGCAGGGCAACGGAAAAACCCTTGCCCTGCGATATTACCGTGTTTACTTTTGGCTTTATTTACTTCGTAATTTCAGGCGATAGGCTAAGGTTGTACTTGTCGGCGAGCGCTACGAGCGTTCCGTCGTCAACAAGCTCCTTAATTGCCGCATTGACCTTGTCGCAGGCGGTAGAGCCCTTGCGGAAGCCTATGCCGTATTCCTCCATAGAAAGCTCGAGACCCGAAACCATCTGAAGGTCGGCGTAGTCTGTGCCCGCGCCTACCATAGCCTTCGCGAGCGTCCAGTCGAGAACCGCGGCGTCAGCCGTTCCCGCCTTTATCTCTAAAAGCGCGTCCGTCTGCTTTGTTACGGTTACCAGCGTGGCGTTCGAGAGATTAGCGTCGTCGGTTATAACCGATTCACCCGCAGAGCCAGATTCCGCTACAAGGGTAGCCTCCGAAAGGCTTGCCGTATCGGTGTACTTCGCCGCGTCAGCGGTTCTTATAATAACGACCTGCATATTCTTAACATAAGGCAGCGAGATAGAGGTGTTAGCCTTAAGCTCATCGTTTATCGTCATACCGTTCCAGATGCAGTCTATGCTCTTCGCGTCAAGCTCAACTACCTTGGTTTCCCAGTTGATTTCCACAAACTTAGGGGTAACGCCAAGCTTCGCGCAGACAGCCTCGGCAAATTCCGTGTCAAAGCCCGTAAGCTCGCCCGAATCATCGGTATAGTTCATCGGCTCATAAAGGGTGTAGCCGATTACCATTTCGCCCTTATTCTTTATGTACGTCCAGTCGTCCGTATCCGCCGCGGCGCCGCAGCCAGCGAAGAGTGCGGTGAGCAGCATTGCGGTAAGCAGTAAGCAAAGAATCTTCTTCATTTTCATTTCCTCCGAGTTTTTTATAATACTTTAACATAGTATCATATTATCACAGCAAATCAAACCCCTAAATTATTACAAAAAAAACCGTTTCGCTAAGAAACGGTTATTTCCTTTAGTTATTTAAACTTACGCAACCACACGCCGCAGAATAAACAAAGGCGCGGCTGAAATATTGCTTTTTCAAACCGTTAGCCTGCTATCCGAGTGATACCCTCAGAACGCATTCTGGCGCGCCGTTAAGTATGCTGTCGGTCAGCTCCACCCTCACGCTCTTGTCGGGAAAAACCGTAGTAAGGTTATATAAAAGGCTTTGGCGGGAGCATTCGCAAAGTGAGCCGCAGTTAACGTAGCCCTTTGTGTGCAGGTCGCAAAGACATTCCTTATAACGTATCTCATACCCCTGCCCGCGCGAGGTTTCAATAACCTTGATTTCGGGCACCTCGTCAGCAAGGCGCTTGAAAAAGTCCGCCACGTCCGCCGACTGCTCCTTTATTTTTTTATAAAGCTCGAGGGTGAAAGATTCCGAGCACGCCTTGCCGCACTGCGAAAGCAGGTCCTCTCTGCCTTGACTGCCGAGCTTCTCCAAGCCCTTTTCAAAACCCGAAAACCAGTGGTTCATAAAATCCATAATGCACACTTCCTTTGTCACCTATTGTAGCATTATGGCGAAAAAGTTGCAACGCGACCGCATATGTGAAGCATTCTCCTCGCTCGAAAGAGGCGGCGCATTTAATAAATACTATAGAAATGGCGTCGCGAACGATACATAGTCCGCGACGCCGTGGTGGAGGCGAGGCGCTGCCGGTCGTCGCTGAGTGTGGGGTACACGACGACCCGAAAAAGCTCAAACCCGGGCAGGAGTATCTCTGCCTGCTAAAGCTCCCGGCCTGCTGTGTCGAGAGGAAAGAGACCCCGCTGTTCCAGACCTGGTTGATCGGTAAGGATTCACTGCAAGGCCCGAGGAATGGGAGGTAGGAAACAAACGCCTGTTATCATAACGATACAGGTTGGCGAGTGTTCCTCCGCGGCGGTCATTGGGCTAATGGGTCGTATTGCGGTCTCTTTACGGCTAGTTTGCACTATGATTCCTCGTATTCCGACACGAGCACTGGCTCTCGCCTGCTTTATTTGCCCTCCTAAGGTGGAGGACGTACACTCGCCAAGAGCCACTTCCCAAAGTCCGTGTT
>CAYWJF010000077.1:0-6276 GCA_964458545.1 uncultured Oscillospiraceae bacterium
CTATGTCGGCGGCGAAATCTACTGGACAACCTTCGGCAAGTCCTACCACCTCGACAAGGAATGTCAGGCGCTCTCCCGCACAATCCCCGAAAACCTCCACGACGGCACACTCGAAGAGGCGTTTGACGCAAGCCGCACCGACCCTTGCGATTTCTGCGCGCTTGAGAACGCCGCGGCGTAACAAAAGTCTTATTGTCAAAAGCCCGCTCTTGCGGGCTTTTGTTTTGCTTATTTTTGAATTTCGGGTCTCTGTTTATTCCGCGAGTAAAGCTTCGCTTGTTCTGTTTTTGCTATTTCGCGCGGCTTTGTGGTATAATTAGTTTTACGGTATGCAACATTTTTACCGCTAACACGCACCTTATTTATGAAGCGTTTTCGTTTCTTTGAAAGGAGAATAACTATGAAGAAATATATAGCTCTTTTACTCTGCGTTCTTACGCTTTCGGCAACGCTTTTTGCCTGTAAGCTAAAGAAGGACCCCGAGCCTGTAACGCCGCCCGCAATAGAAGAAGAGGACGACGGAGAGGGCGAGGTTGGTGTTCCCAACCCTATGAAAGAGGTTGACGATTACAAGACCTTCCAGCTCGGCGGCTTCGCTATCGTTCCGCCCGAGGGCTCGACGGATATCGTTTGCTACTACATTAATGACTACAAGCTCGCGGAGGTTATGTTCAAATATCTCGGACACGACTTCACCTACCGCGCCTCCACCGTCTATACCGATATTTTAGACGTTTCGGGCGTCTACGGCATTGATACAAGCAAGTGCTTAACGAAGAACGTTAAGGGCGAGGGTTACGACGTAGACATTAAGATTTATACTACCGACGAAAAGGGGCGCGTCAGCTTCTGGTCTGTGGGACCCGCCACCTTTACCCTTTTCACCGCGGACGAGCTTACCGACGACGAGATTTCCGCTATAACGCTTACTATTGCCAACGCCGACATTCCGCTGACCGCGGAGCTTCAGACAAAAAAATCGTAACTAAAAAGCCGAGACTCACGTCTCGGCTTTAATTCTGCTTCTTTACTATCTTATAATCGTCGTCGCTGCTGTAGTAAGGGCACTCGTCGTACCGCCCCGCCATAAAGCGGCTCATCTCGTCCTCGTCGAGGTTCTGCTCGCAGAAGTAGCACTCCGCCTCGTCGTCGTACTGATAGTTATTACAGCTTTCGCAGTTGGATTTCATTTCGCCGCCTCCTCGTATAATAAGTTTAAAGTTAGTATTTTCAGGTATCAGCAGGCCTTGAGATGCCCGTGATACAATAGCTGTAGGACAGCAGGGTCAAGCTCTCTGCCTCCTGGTTGAGCCGAAAGGCTGCTTCATCCAAAGTCCGTTCTCCTGAGCCGGAAGTTAGCTGCAAACTCATTGGCTGTTTGCCGGAAGTGAGGCCGCCCTTTTAGCAGTGAGGGATATCGCATTGGCCTGCCCCGGAATGATTCTGATACGCGAGGTTGCTGATGCTCCGGTTATCATGGGTATCTCAAAGCCTGCTGACCTGAAATCTCCATGCGGGGAGGTGAAAATTGTGAATCCATTATTCGTTGGCATTGATGTGAGCAGCAAGAGCAACGTGGCCTACCTAATGAAGCCGGACGGCAGCAAGCACTCCAGCTTTTCCGTGCTGAACAACCTCGGCGGTGCTAAACTGTTGTCAGAGAGAATCGTGTCGGCGCTCGGTTCCACGCAACTCAGTGATGTGGTAATCGGGCTGGAGTCAACCTCCATTTACGGGGACAGCCTTGTGTATGCGCTCCGTGAAGATGGTAGCCTTGGTCGATTTCAGCGAAAAATCCACGTCCTCAATCCGAAGCAAGTGCGGAAGTTCAAGGAAGCCTATCCCGACCTGCCGAAGAATGACTGGGTGGACGCCTTCGTGATTGCCGACCATCTCCGTTTCGGCAGGATTGCCAGGGAGGTCTACATGGACGATTACCGCTACAAGGCCCTGCAAACCCTTACCAGATCCAGATTTGACGTCATTCAAAACCTGACCCGTGAGAAACAACGTTTTGCCAATTATCTGTTTCTCAAATGCTCCGGCATGGCGCAGGACAAAGATATTCAGAACACCAGCGCCACCACCATCGCACTCATGGAACGGTTTGAGACCGTGGATGATTTGGCGAATGCCGACTTGGACGAGTTGACGGCTTTCATTGATGAAACCGGCAGGAACTTCGCAGACCCGGCGGCGAAAGCAAAGACCATTCGCGTTGCAGCCCGAGATTCTTACCGTCTGCCCATCACGCTGAACAACTCGGTAAACCAAGCTATGGCGGTTTCCATCGCTTCCATGCGAGCCTTGGAGAAACAGGTCAAAGTTTTGGACAAGGCCATTGAGAAACAGTTTGAAATCATTTCCAACACCCTTACATCCGTTCCGGGTATTGGCAAGGTCTATTCCGCCGGTATCATCGCCGAGATTGGCGATATCCGCCGCTTCGACTCCCAAGCCTCCGTTGCCAAGTACGCTGGCCTTGTCTGGACACAGCACCAGTCCGGTGATTTTGAAGCCGAACGCACACACCTGATTAAATCCGGCAACCGCTACCTACGTTACTACCTGCTGGAAGCCGCCAACTCCGTGAGAAGATGCGACTCTGAGTTTCGGCGCTACTATGACCTCAAATTCCATGAGGTCAACCAGTTCCAGCATAAACGCGCACTCGCTTTAACTGCCAGAAAACTGGTTCGGTTGGTCTTTCGACTGCTGAAGGACAACCGCCTATATATCCCGCCGGAGGGCTGAGCAAGCCGCTCACCGCTCCGACGCTGCAGCCCTGCTTCAAAAATCTGCAAGGGCAGGGCTTGGTTTGGTGTTGCCTTTTTCTACCTTAACCTGTGATTCTCACGCCGTTTTGCTTCATTTTTCCTGCATCGCCCTCTTGACTTAATACCATTGGACTTTATGGGTATTATACACCAAAAGCGCCGAAAAGATATAGCGGCGGCGGTCTTTAGTAATTTTTCATAGTATTTGCCGCGGCAGAACGCTTTTTTTCTGTTTGACACGGGCGCGGTTATCATTTAATATATTTAAGGTTGAGAATATAGGAGGTAGAGCTATGCAACTGCTGCTGTCGGGCGCAAGGGTATATTCCGAACACGCGTTTAGGCGTTTGGATATCGCCTTTCACGACGGGCTTGTTGTTTCTCTTTCCCCTTTTATTGAAAAGGGCGGCTTCGATACCGTTATCGACTGCAATAATTTATCTATTGTCCCGGGCTTCTTTGATGTTCACGTACATCTAAGAGAGCCCGGTTTTTGTTATAAGGAAACAATTGAAACGGGAACGCTCGCGGCGGCTCGCGGCGGCTATACGGGGGTGTGCGCTATGCCTAACCTCTGCCCCGCGCCTGACCGTCTTAAAAATCTCGCGCCGCAGCTCTCGGCAATAGCGCGGGGCGCCACCGTTGAGGTTTTTCCCTACGGAACTATTACGCGGGGCGAGGCAGGCTCTGAGCTTTCCGATATGGCGGCGCTCGCGCCCTATGTCTGCGGCTTTTCGGACGACGGGCGGGGGGTACAAAGTGAAGAGCTTATGCGCGCCGCTATGATAGAAGCGAAGCGGCTTTGTAAGCCTATCGTCGCCCACTGCGAGGATAATTCGCTGTTACAAATGGGTGGCTGCGTGCACGACGGCGAATACGCGAAGGCGCACTCGCTTGTCGGCATATCGGGCGAGAGCGAGTGGAGGCAGATAGAGCGCGACCTTAAGCTTGTGGAAGAAACAGGCTGCCGCTACCACGTTTGCCACATATCCACGAGGGAAAGCGCGGAGCTTATACGCAGAGCAAAGGCGTCGGGGCTTCCCGTTAGCTGTGAGACCGCGCCGCACTACCTCGCGCTGACAGAAGACGACCTTCGCGACGAGGGACGCTTCAAGATGAACCCGCCGCTCAGAACACGCGAGGACAAAGCGGCGCTAATTGAGGCGCTTGCGGACGGAACAATAGACATGATTGCGACCGACCACGCGCCGCACTCTGCGGAAGAAAAATCGCGCGGGCTAAAGGGAAGCCTTATGGGGATAACGGGGCTTGAAACGGCGTTTCCCGTTCTATATACGCGGCTCGTTAAAGCGGGCGCGATAACCCTCGAAACGCTAATAGAGCGGCTTACCGCCGCGCCGAGAAGGCTTGTTGACAAGGGCGGGTTTTCTGGGGGAATAAGCGTCGGCGACTGCGCGGACCTCGCGGTGCTTGACCTTAATAAAGAATATGAAATAGAAAGCGGCGGCTTCCTTTCAAAGGGAAAAGCCACGCCGTTCGACGGCGAAACGGTCACGGGCGAGGTCGCGGCGACAATCTATCGCGGGAGGGTAGTATGGGACAGAAATAAACAAAAAAGCTTGTATTAGAAAACAAAACGGAGCTTTACGGCTACGGCTTCGGCTCGAAGAACGAGGGCGTGTTCGAGATAGTCTTTAACACCTCTATGGCGGGCTATCAGGAGATAATTAGCGACCCGTCCTACACCGACCAAGCGGTGGTTATGACCTACCCGCTTATCGGCAACTACGGAATAACCGACGAGGACTACGAGACCCGCACACCCTCGATCGGCGGGCTTATTGTGCGTGAATACAACGACCTGCCGAGCAACTTCCGCTACACGCGGACGCTCAGCGAAACGCTTGAGGACTACGGCATTATCGGAATTGAGGGGATAGATACCCGCCGCCTTACGCGGATAATCCGCGAGGAGGGCGCAATGCGCGGATTAATTACCGCGCCCGAAACGTCCTTAGAGGAAGCTATAAAAAGAATAGACAAAACCCCTGTGCCGCACGACGCGGTGTCGCGAGTAAGCTGTAAAAAGCAGTGGTACTCCCGCACGGCGAGCTTTAAATATAACGTGGTGGCTATAGACTGCGGAATAAAGCTTAACATAATCCGCTCGTTAAATAAGCGCGGCTGTAACGTCACGATAGTGCCATATAATACGTCGCCCGAGGCGATAGAGGCGCTTCGCCCCGACGGACTATTCTTAAGTAACGGTCCCGGAGACCCCGAGGACGTGGGGGAGGTTATAGCGACCGTAGAGGCGCTTCGCGGCAGACTGCCCATCTTCGGAATATGCCTCGGCCACCAGATTATCTGCCTTGCTTCCGGCGCGAAAACCTACAAAATGAAGTTCGGGCACCGAGGCGGAAACCACCCAGTAAAGAACCTTCTTACAAACAAGATTGAGATAACAAGTCAGAACCACTCATACGCGGTGGACGAAAATTCGCTCAACGGTACCGACCTTGAAGTTACGCACATAAACCTTCTCGACAAGACTGTGGAGGGCGTGCGCTCAAAGGACAAAAGCGTCTTTTCTGTACAGTACCACCCCGAAAGCGCGCCCGGCCCGCAAGACAGCGCCTACCTGTTTGACGAGTTTTTAAAGCTAATGGAGAAGGAGGACGCGGAGAATGCCTAAGCGCACCGACATAAACAAGATACTTGTTATCGGCTCGGGTCCTATCGTTATAGGGCAAGCCGCCGAGTTCGACTACGCGGGAACACAGGCGTGCCTCGCCCTTAAAGAGGAGGGCTATTCGGTTATCCTCGTTAACTCCAACCCCGCCACAATAATGACCGACACCCATATAGCCGACAAAATTTATATGGAGCCGCTGACACTCGAATATGTGGCGAAGATACTTCGCTTCGAGCGCCCCGACGCCATTCTTCCGGGGCTTGGCGGGCAAACTGGGCTTAACCTCGCCGCGGCGCTTCACAAAAAGGGCGTGCTTCACGAATGCGGCGTAGAGATACTCGGCACAAGCTTCGACAGTATTGACCGCGCGGAGGACCGCGAGCGGTTTAAGGAGATGTGCGAGGCTCTCGGCGAGCCCGTGCTTCCATCTGAAATATCGCACAGCGCCGACGAAGCCGCGGCGGCGGCTGAGCGTATAGGCTACCCTGTGGTGCTGCGCCCCGCCTTTACACTCGGCGGCACGGGCGGCGGCTTTGCGGATAACGAAACCGAGCTTCGCGAAATAATGAAGAACGCAATCAAGCTCTCACCCGTCGGGCAGGTGCTTGTGGAGAAGAGCATTAAGGGCTACAAGGAGATAGAGTACGAGGTAATACGCGACGCGAACGACACGGCGATAACAATATGCAATATGGAAAACCTCGACCCCGTCGGTATACACACGGGCGACTCGGTTGTTGTCGCGCCGAGCCAGACGCTTACCAACAAGGAATACCATATGCTGCGCGATAGCGCGCGTTTCCGCGAAGGTCGCGACGGGGCTTTTACTTGACGAAATACAAA
>CAYWJF010000078.1:0-6033 GCA_964458545.1 uncultured Oscillospiraceae bacterium
TAGGCTCCGTAGAGGTGCCGAGCGAGGCGTTTACGGCGGTTTTGAAGTTGGATTAAAAATTGGAGATATAATGGGTTTTAAATTTAAACGTAGCTTTATTATAAGTTCGACGCTAACAAGAGAAGAAGCGGTTTCGCGCTTAGCGGGCGTAACCTTTCAAACTGACGCTGTAGTAGCGGTTTCAGCGTTAACACAGGGCTATCAGTTTTTCGGAAAGGTTTACAGCGACGGCTTTCAGATTTGCGAGAGCCTTAGCAATATGAACGGCTTATTTCCGCATATAACTGGGAGAATGACCAGCGAAAAGCCGTTGGAATACTCGGTGGAGATGAAGCTTACGGGCTTTGCGCGCGGCTTTATAATTGCGGCGTGTATCGTCGGTGCCCTTGTAATAATTCCAATAATAATTTTTATGCCGCTGACATTAATCTTTTTAGCGGCGGCGGTAGCGGTGGGCGTGGTCTCGGTGACCTCCTCCTTTAATAGAGGCGTTAACCGCGCCGAGGCTTCGCTGAAAGCGCTTCTCTGCGATAATGCGGCGAGTGTTCAAAATTAACAAAGGCGGAGCGCCGTATGACGCTCCGCTTTTATATCAGCTCTGAAATTATAGAATTTGAAACAAGAAGTCCCTTTACAGTGAGCCTTATTATATCTCCGTCGTCGGTGAGAAGCCCTGCTTTTGCGTAGGCTTCTATTTTTTTGCGCTTAATTTCGTCAAAGCCTGTGTTATACAAATTGTATAATAAATTGCGAGATAAACCCTCCGTTGTGCGTAGCCGCAGCATAATATAGTCTTTGGCGTCCACACTTCCCTCAAAGGTGAGGGAAGCAAGCGCTTTTTCTTCGTCTGTTACGGCTGACACAGCTGGAAAGGTTTTAATAGAGTCTTTTATACTTCGCGGGAAGCTGTACCGTTTGCCGCAGATACTTGAATGAGCTGCCGCGCCGAGCCCAATATAGTCCTCGCAGTTCCAATACTTTAGATTGTGGCGGCTTCTGTATTCGTCGCTTTTCGCGAAGTTTGAGATTTCGTACTGACGAAAGCCGTTCTTTACGAGGGTGTCACAGCAAAGCTCGTAAAGCGTAGCTTGTTTATCGTCGTCGGGAAGACCGTTCGGTGTGTTTTTGTGAAAGGGCGTGCCCTCCATAACCTTTAGCAGATACGCCGAAAGGTGGGTAACGGGAAGCGAGCTTATCTCTTCAGCACGACGCACGGTCTTCTGTTCGTCGTCGTTTGGGAGCGCGAGCATAATATCGGCGCTTATATTATTAAAGCCAGCCGAGAGAGCGTCTTCAAACACCTCAAAGGCGTCCGCGCGGGTGTGAAGCCGCCCGAGCGTTTTAAGCGCTTCGTCGTCGGTTGCCTGTACGCCCACAGAAAGCCTATTAACGCCGAGGGAACGAAATTCAGAGAGCTTTTCGCGGGTGACCGCCGCTGGATTTGCTTCAAGGGTTATTTCAGCGCCGTCGCAAACGGTCATTCGACCGTTTATCGCGGATAGAATCCGCGAGAGCTGCTCGCTCGCGAGCAGCGACGGCGTGCCGCCGCCTAAATAGATGGAATCTACCTTTCGTGGCGCGAAAAGCGATAGCTCGGCGATAAGCGCGTCTACATAGCGCTCTATAAGCTCCTCACTAAGCGGCAGGGAATAGAAGTCGCAGTAGGAGCATTTGCGAAGACAGAAGGGAACGTGTATATAAATGCCCGTGGTGCTCACAACTCCGCCTCCTTCATAAAATGAATATTATAAAAATAATTATTATTCATTGAATAACGAAAGTCAACAAAAGCCAAATTATTAACGAAATGAAAATATTAACGCGGGGTGTTGACAAAACTAAAAAAAGGTGTATTATGATAATCGTTAGCACTCGACAGTTAAGAGTGCTAAACGAAAAGCGAGGGACGCATAATGGATATAAGCGAAAGACAAAGACTTATCCTTAAGTCGATAATTATGCTTCATACCGATTCTGGCGACCCTGTCGGCTCGAAGATTTTGAATGAGTTTCTCGATGACCTTCAGGTTTCCTCCGCAACGCTGAGAAACGAGATGGCGGAGATGACACTAATGGGTCTGCTTGAACAGCCGCACACCTCTGCGGGCAGGATACCAACCCTTCAGGGCTATAGGTATTATGTAGATAACCTAATGCGGCCTAAGTCGATTTCTAAGGAGGAAAGAGACTATATAAAGCAGAAGATTGACGAGATGGATTCCGACCCCGATAAGGCGGCGGAATACGCGGCAAGCGCGCTTTGCGAGATAACCGGGCTTGCGTCAATCACCACCACGCCTACGGGCGGCAACGTTCAGATAACCCACTTTGAGGTTATGAGAACGGGAAGATTTAACCTTGCTATAATGGGCGTTACGGGAATAGGCGGCGTTAGAACCCGCGTATGCCGCACCTCAAGCGAGCTTACCGACTCGCAGATAGCTACCCTTGAAGCGGTGCTTAACGACCATATGGTCTTTGTGTCGCACGAGGATGTTACGCCGAAGCTTATAGGAATGATAAACGCGCTGTTAGGCGCCGACGCAAGCGCCCTTGCTCCCGCGATATCCGCGGCGGCGGCGCTAATAAAAAGCGCGAACGACGTGCGTGTCTATTCCGACGGGCAGGAGAAGCTGCTTGAATACCGTGAGCTGGACGGTCACATAAGGGAGCTTCTAAGGCTCTTTTCGGATACCGAGGGAATGAGACGGTGGCTTGCGCGCCCCGAATCAATTAAGATAATCGTTGGTGACGAGTTCGGGCGCTTCGGCTTAGACGATATTAGCATGGTCGTCGGTAAATACACGGCGGCGGGTGGGCGCTACGGCGCGCTGAGCGTGGCGGGACCCGTCAGAATGGATTATGGCTTTGTGGTGCCGCGGCTAAAATGCTTTTGCGATTGTATGAGCAGCGCGCTTACAAATCCAGCGTAACGGAGGATAGAAATGACAGAAGAGGTAAAGCAGGACGAAATGAATAGGGAAGAATTGAACGAGGAGAAGGGCAAGGCGTGCGAGCCCGCAGCGGAAAAGACCGCCGAGACAAAGTCGGCGAAGGACGAAAAAGACAAGAAGAAAAAAGAGCACGAGAAGCTGAAAAAAGAGATAGATGACCTAAAGAATGAGGCGGCTGGCTTAAAGGATAGATTACTTCGCTCGGCGGCGGAGTTTGATAACTACCGCAAGCGCACTGAGAAGGAAAAACAAGGCAGTATTGCCTTCGGCACAAACAGCGCCGTTGAAAAGATACTTCCCGTACTCGATTCTCTTGAAATGGCGGCGAACGCCGAATGTAAGGACGAGGAGTATAAAAAGGGCGTGCTTCTCACGGTCAACCTCTTCCAAAACGCTTTAAAGAATATGGGCGTTGAGGAGATAGAGGCGCTCGATAAGCCGTTTGACCCGCTTCTTCATAACGCCGTGGCGCGCGAACAAAGCGAGGAAAAGGAAAGCGGTACGGTGCTTCGAGTGCTTCAAAAGGGCTACAAGGCGGGAGATAAGGTTATCCGCCACGCAATGGTTTCGGTAGCCGAATAAATTTTGTTAACTCAAGTTTTTAAATAGAAAAGGAGAAAGAATTATGTCTAAAATCATTGGCATTGACCTTGGTACAACAAACTCTTGCGTAGCGGTTATGGAGGGCGGCGAGCCTGTAGTTATCGCTAACGCCGAAGGCGCGAGAACTACCCCGTCGGTAGTAGCGTTTTCAAAAACCGGCGAAAGGATGGTAGGCTCTGTCGCTAAGCGTCAGGCTATCACCAACCCCGAAAGAACGATAAGCTCGATTAAGCGCGATATGGGTACAGACCGCCGCGTGGATATTGACGGAAAGAAGTACACTCCGCAGGAAATTTCGGCGATGATACTTTCGAAGCTTAAAGCCGACGCAGAGGCATATCTCGGCGAAAAGGTAAGCGAAGCGGTTATCACCGTTCCCGCCTACTTCAACGACGCTCAGCGTCAGGCGACTAAGGACGCCGGCGTAATCGCGGGCTTCGACGTAAAGCGTATTATTAACGAGCCTACGGCGGCGGCGCTTGCCTATGGTATTGATAAGGGCAAGGACCAGAAGGTTCTGGTTTACGACCTCGGCGGCGGCACCTTCGATGTTTCTATCATTGAAATGGGCGACGGCACACAAGAGGTTCTTGCCACGGCGGGTAACAACCGTTTAGGCGGCGACGACTTTGACCAGCGCATAATCAACTATATGGCTGAGGAATTCAAGAAGGACAACGGCGTTGACCTTCGTAACGACAAGATGGCGCTTCAGCGCCTTAAGGAAGCCGCTGAAAAGGCGAAGATTGAGCTTTCGGGCGTTGCTTCCACCGCTATTAATCTTCCGTTTATCACAGCGGACGCGTCGGGTCCGAAGCATCTTGATATGACCCTTACAAGAGCGAAGTTCGACGACCTCACAAGCGACCTTGTGGAAGCGACAATGGGACCGACAAGACAGGCGCTCAAGGACGCGGGACTCGAGGCCTCACAGCTTGACAAGATACTTCTCGTCGGCGGCTCAAGCCGTATTCCCGCCGTACAGGAAGCTGTTAAGAAGATTACTGGCAAGGAAGGCTTCAAGGGTATTAACCCCGACGAATGCGTAGCGGTCGGCGCGGCTATTCAGGGCGGCGTACTTGGCGGCGACGTTAAGGGACTTCTTCTTCTCGACGTTACGCCCCTTTCGCTCGGTATCGAGACCGAAGGCGGTATTAACACAAAGATAATCGAGCGCAACACCACAATTCCTACAAAGAAGAGTCAGGTGTTCTCCACCGCCGCGGACGGTCAGACCTCCGTTGAGGTTCACGTCCTTCAAGGCGAGCGTGATTTTGCGAAGGATAACAAGACGCTCGGTATGTTCCACCTTGACGGAATAGCCCCCGCGCCTCGCGGAATTCCGCAGATTGAGGTCACCTTCGATATCGACGCTAACGGTATCGTTCACGTTTCCGCAACCGACAGAGGCACAGGCAAGGCTCAGAACATCACAATAACAAGCTCCACGAATATGTCGAGCGACGAGATTGATAAGGCTGTTAAGGAAGCCGAGCAGTTCGCTGAAAACGACAAGAAGGCGCGCGAAGAGGTAGAAAACAAGAACGCCGCCGACACCGCCGCTTACCAAGCCGAAAAGCTTGTTAAGGATATGGGCGACAAGATAGACAAGGCGGACGCCGACGCTATCACCGAAAAGGTGGCGAGCGTACGCGCGGCTATCGCCGAGAATAACCAAGACGAGATAAAATCCCGCCGCGAGGCGCTTGAGCAGAAGCTTTACGAGGTAAGCTCAAAGCTTTATCAGCAAGCGGCGCCCGAAGCGGGAGCTGCGCCTGAGGCGGGACCCGCCCCCGACGGCGGCAAGCCCGACGACGGAGCCGTGGACGTTGACTACACCGACGTAAAATAAAGAAAGTGCGGGGATAAAGGGTGGCGAGTTTTCGCCGCCCTATACCCTTAATTACAGGTAAAAAGCATGGCGGATAAAAGAGATTACTATGAGGTGCTCGGCATAGACCGCAACGCGAGCGAAAGCGACATAAAAGCGGCGTTTCGCAAGATGGCTAAGAAGTACCACCCCGACCTCAACCCCGATGACCCTAACGCGACCAAAAAGATGCAGGAGGTCAACGAGGCGTACGAGGTTCTTTCTGATAAGCAGAAGAAGGCGAAATATGACCAGTTCGGGCACGCGGGGGTAGACCCCTCTTACGGAGCGGGCGCGGGCGGCTTCTATGGCGGTCAGGGCTTCGATATGGATTTAGGCGACCTGTTCGGTTCCTTCTTCGGTCAGGGCTTCGGCTTCGGCGGCGGCTCGAGAAGAAGCGAGGCGAGCTCCGCGAAGCGCGGCGGCGATATTCGCGTCAGTCTTCCGCTTACCTTTATGGAGGCGGCGCACGGCTGTACTAAGACGATAGCGATAAATGTTATGGAGACCTGCCCTGATTGCGGCGGAAACGGCGCGGCGAAGGGTAGTAGCCCCGTTACCTGCGACCAGTGCCACGGCTCGGGCTACGTTACCGTACAGCAGTCC
>CAYWJF010000079.1:0-5902 GCA_964458545.1 uncultured Oscillospiraceae bacterium
TGACCGAGCAGGCGTTCGACGACCAGTGCACGGGCGCTAACCCCCGCTACCCGCTAATGAGCGAGCTTAAGGAAATTTATCTTAAGGCGTACTACGGCAAGAATATGCCGAAAGCCGCCAAAAAGGCTTAAGGGAGGTGCAAGGAATGAACAAGGATATGAAGATTATAGCGAAACGCGCGCGCAAGACGATATACCGCGACGGCGACACGGTGCTAAAGGTTTTCGACGAGGATTTCTCTAAGTCCGACGTGCTAAACGAGGCGCTAAACCAGTCGCGCGTTGAGGAGACTGGGCTTGAGATACCGAAGGTGCTTGAGGTAATGAAGAAGGACGGCAAATGGGCAATACGCACCGACTTTATTCCCGGCAAAACCCTTCAGGAGATAATGGACACCGAACCAAAGCGAAGCGAGGAGCTGCTTGAAATGTTCGTTGCCCTTCAAATGAAGGTCCATTCCAAACAAGCGCCGCAGCTAAACAGGCTTACTGAAAAGATGGATAGGAAGATTAGCGAAAGTGACCTAAACGCCACGGCGCGATATGAACTGCACACTCGCCTTGCCGCTATGCCCGTTCATAAGAAGGTCTGTCACGGCGATTTTAACCCGACAAATATAATTATTACACCAGACGGGATACCGTATATCCTCGACTGGTCGCACGCGACGCAGGGCAACGCCTCGGCGGACGTGGCGCGCACCTACCTGCTCTTTAGGCTTGAGGGGAAGGACGCACTCGCGGAAAGGTACCTTGCGCTCTTCTGCGAAAAGAGCGACACGGCGAAGCAGTATGTTCAAAAGTGGATGCCGATAGTCGCGGCGTCGCAATCGGTCAAGGGTAACCCAGACGAGCGGGAGCTACTGCTCTCGTGGGCGAATGTGGTGGACTATGAATAAATAAACAAGCTCGCAAAGCGAGCTTGTTATTAGAAGAACTCGAGCTTTTTAAGCTCTCGTTCTTCGTACTTAGGAAGCATATTTAGTGTGTTTTTGGTCTTGGGAGAAAGAGAGTTTTTCAAGCTCTCTTTCTCCGTATTATAATCGAGCTTGTTATTGGGAGAATGCAGCAAACTGAATTCTCCGTACATAGTAAAAGCCGAGCTGATTTCTCAGCTCGGCTTTTTTAGTTGCAGATTATTAGATTGATTAACAAAGGCGTGGGCTATTAGCCCTTTCTTGTGATAACGTGCTTGCACATACCGCGCTCGCCGCACTTCGGGCAGGTGAGCTGGCGCTTCGTGAAGGTGTGGTAGCCCTTTACATATTCCTTCATAGTTGGCACAAAGTATTCGCCGCAATGTGGGCACTCGAAGGCTCCCGCCTCGCGGTCCATAACCGCCGCCGCGCCTATGCCCGCCGCCATTACGCCTACCGCAAGCACAATAAAGGCTATCCTCGCCGCTGTCGGTATTTCGAGGAACGCCGCGAGCATAACGAGCGCAACCACCGCAATTATACAGGTAATGCCCATTATCATCGAAACAGTGAACTTCTTTTTATTCTCTTGGTTTTCTTCTAAAAGGCTCATAATATTCTCCTCCGCTTTCTTCTGATAAGCGGCGCTCGAAAGTCTCTCGCCGGACAGTAGCTCGTTCACGGTTATACCGAGAATTTCACAGAGCGGAAGCATAAGCGAAAGCTCGGGCATACCGCCGCCGCATTCCCATTTGGAGATGGTCTTGTCGCTTATATTAAGCCTTTCTGCAAGCTCGCTTTGAGTGAGCCCCAAATTCTTGCGAAGCCCCGCTATAAACCTTCCTGTCACAGCCTGATTCATTTCGTCGCCCCTTTCTGCTTATATTGTAGCGAAGAGGAAGCGCGGTTAACACCCACGCTCCGTAGAGTTTAGCCATTCCTCGCGAGTTATCGAAAAAAGACAGTGCGGCATATCCGCGCCGCGATAGTGCTTAATGAAGCTTCGTCTAAGGGTCATTCCGTTTCGCTTTGCTACGTTTTGCGAAGCGGCGTTTGTATCACGTATAATTGAAAACAGTTCGTTTGCTTCAAGCGTATTAAAGGCGTAGTCACGGCAGGCGCGCGCCGCTTCAATAGCGAGCCCCATGTGCCAATACTCTTTTCTAAAGAGGTAGCCGACCTCCAGTATTTCGGGACCCGCGCAGTCCTGAATAGTAAGCCCGCACTGACCTATCATCTCGCCCGTTTCCTTAAGTACCGCCGCCCACAGCCCGAAGCCGTACCTGCCGTAGCGCCAAAGCTGTCGCTCAAGCCACTCGTGGGTCTCCTCGTCGCTGAACGGACCGTCATAGGCGTACATAACGTCCTTATCTTGAAGTATCGCCGCAAGAGACAGGTAATCCTCCCTCGTCATCTCGCGAAGAATAAGCCGTTTTGTTTCAATAATCATCTTTTGCTCCTAACCTATAGATTTATTATAACAAATATTGCGAGTTTGTGGGAAAAGAAAAGGAACTTCGTTTGAAGCTCCTTTTTGTTTACCTGTTAGAGCTGTCGCGTTTCGGCGAATGAAAGCTCTTTTTATTACCGTGTGAGGCGGCGCTATAAGGCTTGCGGTTTCTTCCGCCGCTCTTCTTAGCCTTTGATAGGTGTCTGTAGTCCTTCGGCTCGTCGTCGCTTCGCTTGAAGCTTTCCGCGCTTTTCTTCGGCGCTTTCTTTACGCCGCGTCCGTCATTTACGGGCTTGCGGTATTCCTCAGTGCGTGTGCCGCCCTGCTTGCGAAGCGGCGTTGTCGGCTTCATATCCTTAATGCTCCATGGGCATTCGGCTATCGGCACGACATTCTTCGTCAGCTTCTCTATAGCGCGCCAATCTAAAAGCTCGTCGCTTGAGCAAAGGGTAATAGCCGTGCCCTCAAGCCCCGCGCGCCCCGTGCGCCCTATTCTGTGGATGTATGTTTCCGATTCAATCGGAACGTTAAAGTTAATCACGAACGGAAGCTCGGAAATATCTATTCCGCGCGCCGCTATGTCGGTTGCGACAAGGACGCTTATTCTACCGCTTTTAAAGTCGTTCAGCGCTGTTTGCCGCGCGTTCTGGCTCTTGTTACCGTGTATAGCCATAGCCTTAATGCCGCTTTTAGTAAGCACGCGCGCTATCTGGTCGGCGTTTCCCTTCGTGCGGGTGAAAACAAGCGCCGTTGATACGCCGCGCTCCTTAAGAAGGTATAACAGCAAATCCTTCTTGTCCTCGCGGTTTACAAAGTAGACCGACTGCTCTATCTTGTCTACTGTGCTGGTAACGGGACTAATCTTTACCGTTTCGGGTGAATGAAGAAGGCTTAGCGCAAGCTCCTCGACCTCCTTTGGCATAGTCGCGGAGAATAAAAGCGTCTGGCGTTTATTGGGGATAAGTGAAATTATCCGTTTTACGTCGTGGATAAAGCCCATATCAAGCATTCTGTCCGCCTCGTCAAGGACGAATATCTCAAGTGCTTGTAAGGAAACGAAGCCTTGGTTTATTAGGTCGCAAAGCCTCCCCGGGGTGGCAACGACAACGTCTACGCCGTTCCTTAGCGCTTCGACCTGCCTTGTTTGGTTAACGCCGCCGAAGATAACGGCGGACTTTATTGAAAGCTCTTTTCCGAACGCGACGAAGGCGTCGTAGTTCTGTATGGCGAGCTCGCGCGTCGGCGCGAGAACAAGCGCGCGAATAGGGCGCTTTGTTTTAGGCGGCAGTATGCGGCGGCTCTCCGATAAAAGCTGAAGCATAGGAAGCGCGAACGCCGCCGTTTTTCCCGTGCCCGTCTGGGCGCAGCCTAAAATATCCTTGCCCTCAAGTATCAGAGGTATTGTTGCTGTCTGTATCGGCGTCGGCGTATCGTAGCCGCATTTTTTTACAGCGCCGACAAGCGGCTGAATTAGGTTCATCTCGTTAAAGTTCATTTATTCTCTTTCTTCTTTGTGATTAAAAATTGTGTAAAAAAGAAGCGACCTAAACAGGTTGTCCGTTTAAGTCACCTCTGTTTATTCGGTACTAACGCCGTTATCGGCTTTGTAGCTGTAAAAGTATATCTCAAAAGCCGACTTATGTCAAATAGGTAGTTGCTTGACAGCGCTCACAGAGCCTTGAAATGTGGAATAATATCAGCGTAGCTTCCGTCCTTAAGAAGAAACCCCTTTGGGATAACGCCAAGCTGGGTAAACCCAAGCTTTTTATACAAGGCGAGCGCCGCAAGGTTTATGCTAACCACCGCGTTAAACTGAAGTATTCTGAAGCCCAAAGACTTTGCCGTAGTAAGGCAGTGCCTAACAAGCGCTTCGCCGACGTGACACCCGCGCGCTTCCTTACTTACGGCGTAGCTTGCGTTGCAGATATGTCCGCAGCGGCCGACGTTATTCGGATGAAGGATATAAAGCCCGACAAGCTGCGTTGAGCTTTTATCATAGGCTATTCCCGTGAAGGACTGGCTTAAAAAGAAGCTTAAGCCTGTTTCCTTTGTTAAGCATTCCGTTTGAGGAAAAGCCACACCGTCCTCAACCACCGCGTTCCATATCGCTACTGCCTGTTCGGTGTCTGCTTCTTCAAATTGTCTTATTTGAGTATTCATTTTTTCTTTTCCTGTGTTTTGACATAACTTATACAAGAGTATTAGCGCTCTAAACAGCTGCAGGTATAGATAAACAATTGCAGGCGTCAGCGCAAAATAGGCGGTTACTTCCGAAAGCTATGTTCTGTAGATAATATCGCAATGCTCCTCAACTCCGCAAGCGGCGAAGTAGCGCTCCTCGTAGGGTATCCAACGGCTAACGAAGGCGGAAAGCGCCTCGGGCTTTCGCGCCTCAATACGCTTTAGCTGAGTGGCGCTGTCGGTGGAGACAAAGACGCTAAGGTCGTAAAACTCGCGAAGGATAGGGTGAAGAGAATAAGAGCCTTCTATAATGTAAATACGCTTTCTCGGCAGAGTAAAGCTATCGGTAAACGAGCGGACGTGACAGCTATAGGGCTTGTAGATTACCGTTTCGCCGTTACTTAGCGGAAGCAGAACCTCATTGAGAAACCGCGCTAAGTCCATATTTCCCGCAACCTCTTCCATACGCTCGGGCGTACGAAGCTCGAACGGCAAAAAGAAGTCGTCCATATGTATTGAAAAGCCGTCAAGCGCCGCGGAGAGCTCACCCGCGAGAGTGGTTTTGCCCGCGGCGCAGCGCCCGTCGAGCGCTACGAGAAAACAAGGCTTTTCTGTCGCCAGCAGGGTAATTTTTTCTATAAGCGATGAAAGCTCGCTCATACCGAGCCTTCCGCCGTCTTGCCCTCGGGCTTCTTTTTAAACTTAACAAGTCCCGTTCGGTTGAGCGCGACCATAATAATCGGGATAAATATTAACTGAATTATTATTCCGGGTATAGCGTTTAAAAACGCGCCCGCCGCGAACGCCTGCCAAGTAAAGGCGTTTCCGCGAAGCCCTAAAAGCAGTATCTCCGCCAAGCCCCAAACGGCACGACCCGCGAGCATAGCAACAATAATAGAGCGGTAAAGTGAGATTACGCATTGCCAGCGTGAGCGGCTATATATAAGCCCAGCGACAAGCCCGTAGGTAGCAAGCTCGAACGCCATAGCTATGGCTACGGGGTACATAGGCGGCATAGCGAACAGCACGGAACGCAGAAGCGGAAGACATAAGCCGACCGCGAGCCCGTACTGCCAGCCACAGATTAGACCGCAAAGAAAGACGGGAATATGCATAGGAAGCAGCATATTGCCTATTACCTGAATCTGCCCCGTAAGAAAGGGAAGCACAATTCCTATTGCCATAAACATTGCCGAAAGAGTAATGTTTTTAACAGATTTATTCTTCATTTTTTCCTCCCATAAATACAAAAGCCAAAGCAGTTATGCTTTGCGGCAAACACCGCGACTACAGTATACAACAAAGAGGAATAGTATTCCAGCGGTAAATGTTACTTTTTTATAGAGCGGAAAACG
>CAYWJF010000080.1:0-5716 GCA_964458545.1 uncultured Oscillospiraceae bacterium
CAACTGGGAGAACTGCTTGAGATACGCTGAAAAGATAGGCGTAGGAAGCTTTGGATACGAGCTCGTAACAATGAAATAGGACATAAGAAAACCGCCGATAAAACGGCGGTTTTTTATTACACTATTTTTTCATAAGCTCCCGCGGAGGCGTTGTCGTCTCTAATTTCCCCGGGCTCGTTAATATAATATTTATCTCGCAGTCGGGCAGCCGAACTTTTAAATCCACAATTTTTCTTCCGAAAGCGGATTGTTGCATAACCCCGCGCTTTTTAACCACGAAAGCAAAAGGAAAGAAAAAAGTCGCCGTAAACAGCAAGGCGATAACCCCCGAGGTTCATTTTGCTTATCATTATCTCTCTTTTCCACGCTTGTAACGCTAACACTTCAATAAACAGGCAACGAATAGCTGTTACTATTATTCGACTACTAACCGTCCTTTTATGCTTGAATCGAGGTTCTGGTGGGTGGAAAGGTATTCCTCAAGTATGTTGCGAACAGAAGTGGCAATTACCTTAACCCCGCCGTTCCTTTCGACCTCAGCGTCGGTTATGCCTAAGAAATCCTCAAGGTTTGTGTAGTGGAACTTTTGAAGCCCTAAGGTGTAAACCTTATTGTCGTCTAAGGGCTCGCCGCAGAAGTTAAAGCTAATAAGCTCTCGGCGCGCCTTGTTATACTTTATCTCCACGCCGTCGGAGTACTGATAAAACTCGGTGTGTCCTTCAAAAGCGTCGTCACGCAGAATATGCTTTATCATCTGCTTTAGCTGCGCGCCCGTTACCTTCAAAAGATAAACCGCGTCGTCATAGGGGAAGATTTCCGTAAGCTCGCCGAACTCTACAATCGGTCCGAAATACTCGTTTCTAATACTGCCCGAGCCGAGCAACATAATATCAACGCCGAGACTCTCCTTTATGATATCCGCGAAAAGGTTTCCGACCTCGGTTTCTCTCGTTCTTGACGGGTGGGTAAGCTGGCGAAGAAGCTTAGTTACTATTCTTCCATACTTTTCGTCGGTCTGGGTCTTGTACTTAAGTATTACGTCCTCAAGCGCAGTATCACGCGGGCAATGGGAATCGTCTATCGGCACAAGCTGCCACCTAAAGTTATCAATAGAGTTTGTGTCGGTATCTATTTCGAGGTCAAAGCGCCCTATCTGGTCGGTGCCCGTTCCCGCCTGTGCGATAAGTATGTCGTTTACCCTCTCGGGTTCTTCAAGTACCGTATGAGAATGCCCGCCGATAATCATATCAATGCCGAGCTCACGCGGCAGCTTCGCGGCAAGCCGCTTATCCTCCTCAAAGCCGATATGGGTTAGTAGCACCGTGAGGTCAACGTCTGTCTGTTTGTAGCTGTCGCATATCTTTTCGACCTCTTCGACAACTTCGTAGATATTCACAAAGGAGCCTATGAGGCTATCCTGCTTAGTTTGGGAAAGCACGTCCTCGGTAATAATTCCTATAAAAAGCACCTTCATTCCGTCTATTTCCATAAGGAAATGCGGGCGGAAAAGGCGCGCGTGGTTTGTAGAAATAAAGAGGTTCGCGTTAATTATGGGGAACTTCGCGCATTTTTCAATAAACAAAAGGTGCGCTATGCCGTAATCTATCTCGTGGTTACCAAGCGTTACCACGTCCGGCGCGAGCATATTCATTATCTCTATCGTGGACATTCCCTTGAACTCCGCATCTATAACCGAGCCACGGAACATATCACCCGAAATTGTATATATAACGTTCTTCTCCTCGCGCCGTGTTTTATTGACGTAGCCTGAAAGCAACGAAACGCCGCCGAGAAGCTTCTTATCTACGTTGTCCGCAAGGAAATCGCCATGCATATCGTTGGAATGAAGCAGGGTGAGTTTTTTTAAATTTTTCATCATACTTTTTCCTTTCACGCCGTTTTTTTAAGTGTATCAAATAAAACAGTTTTTTACAATATTGTAAACAAAATAAAGCGCCGCTATATGCGACGCTTTGGTTAGTATTTATATTGAGCTTAGCCACAACTCGCCCGACGCGTCGGACGGCATTCTCCAGTCGCCGCGCGGCGAAAGAGAAACCGAGCCTATCTTAGGACCGTTCGGTACGCAGGAGCGCTTGAACTGATGGATAAAAAAGCGCTTATAGAACATTCTAAGCCACTTCTCTATTGTCGGCTTGTCGTACTCGCCCTTAAAGGCGTAAAGCGCAAGACGGAGTATCTTTTCGGGAGCAAAGCCCCAACGTACGGCATAGTAGAGGAAAAAGTCATGCAGCTCGTAAGGTCCGATTATATCCTCGGTCTTCTGGTTTATCTCCTTGCCGTCGCTCGGAAGAAGCTCGGGCGACACGGGGGTGTCGAGTATATCGTAAAGGGTCTCTTTAACCATCTCGTTCTTGTCAGCCATATGGCGAACAAGAAAACGCACAAGGGTTTTTGGCACCGAACAGTTGACGGAGTACATAGACATATGGTCGCCGTTATAGGTGCACCAGCCAAGCGCGAGCTCGGACAAATCGCCTGTACCGATAACCAAGCCGTTCTCCATATTCGCGACGTCCATTAGTAGCTGGGTGCGCTCGCGCGCCTGCGCGTTTTCAAAGGCGACGTCGAAGGTTTTGCCGTCGTGCCCCATATCCTTAAGGTGTGCTTTTACAGAGTCGGTGATATCGGTTTCGCGGAAGGTAACGCCTAAGCTTTCGCAGAGCTTTTGGGCGTTGCTCTTTGTTCTCGCCGTAGTGCCGAAGCAGGGCATTGAAATGCCTATAACGTCGGTGGCGGGTCGTTTAAGCTCAGCGAAGGCGCGCGCAGTAACAAGAAGCGCGAGGGTGGAATCAAGCCCGCCAGAAACGCCTATCACGGCGGTTTTCACATGAGAATGAGTTACCCGCTTTTTTAGCGCGGCGGAGATAATATTAAGGATATCCTCGCAGCGTTCATAACGCTCGCCGTCCGCGCTCGGAATAAACGGGCGCGACGAGACCGCTCTTGTCAGCTCAGTCTCGTTTTTTTTTAGGCTAAAGTCAATAAACTCATAACCCTCGGCTTTATTCGGACGCACGCTTGTCGTTCGGCGGCGCTCGTTATCTATGCGGTTGAGGTCAATTTCCGTAGTGCAGTAGCCTTCCTTGAAGGGCTCGCTCTCGGCTAATATAGCGCCGTTTTCGGCTATGATATTATGTGCGGAAAAGACAACGTCGGTGGTCGATTCCGTTTCGTGCGCGTTACAGTATATATACGCCGTTACCGTTTTTCCTGATTGTACGGCGACAAGCTTTCTTCTAAAATCCGGCTTGCAGACTATCTCGTCGCTTGCTGAGGGGTTCGCGATAACCGTCGCACCCGCGAGCGCGTGCAGACTACTTGGCGACACCGAGACAAACAAATCCTCGCAGATTTCCGCGGCAAGCACAAACTCTTTCAGCTCGCGGCAGCGGAAAAGCAGTTTTGTCCCGAAGGGGTAGCTTTCGCCGCAAACTATCGCCTCGCCGTTTTCGGCGGGGGCTTTGGAGAAACGGCGTCCCTCGTAAAACTCGGTATAGTTAGGTATAAAGGATTTTGGTACAAAGCCGAGTATTTTACCGCCGCAAAGCACCGCCGCGGCGTTGTATAAAAGTCCGTTCACGGTAAGCGGAAGCCCGACCACCGCAACGAGGTTTTTACCCTCGGTCGATTTTGCTATCTCTACTATAGCGGTCTCTGCGCTTTCGAGCAGCTTTGTTTGAAGGAACAAATCCTCACAGCTGTATGAGGTCACGGCAAGCTCGGGCAGAACAAGTAGCACTACACCCTCGACACTCGCCTTCTCTATCGCTTCAATTATCCGCGCCTTGTTAAATTCAACGTCGGCGACCTTAATTTCAGGGCTTACCGCCGAAACCTTTATAAATCCGTCCTTCATCTGCGCTTCTTCCCCTTGAATTCTTTTCGGTTCTTATCTTTATAGCTATTATACCCTTTAGGAGCGGGTCTTACAAGACAATCTCTTCCGTTACCGATAAGGTCTGCCCTCCCCGCTTCCGTGAGCGCCTCGCGCACAAGCGTTTCGTTCTCTTTCTTGAAATACTGTAGAAGAGCTCGCTGCTTTGCCTTGTCTCGCTCTTTCCTCGGAACATATATGGGCTTCATTGTGTACGGGTCAAGCCCCGTGTAGAACATAGCGGTGGAGATTGTGCCGGGCGTTGGGTAAAAGTCCTGTACCTGCTCGGGGCGCATATTCTCCCGCTTTAGATATAAGGCAAGCTCTACCGCGTCTTTTAGTGTGCTTCCCGGGTGGGAGGAAATCATATACGGCACAAGGTACTGCTCCTTGCCTGCCGCCTTCGTTAGCTCATAAAAGCGCTTTTTGAATTTTTCATATACCTCGAAGCGGGGCTTACCCATAAGAGCGAGCACACCGTCACAGCAATGCTCTGGCGCGACCTTTAGCTGACCGCTTATATGGTATTTTACAAGCTCTTTAAAGAAGCTTTCGTCGGGGTCGTTTATGAGATAATCGAACCGCACTCCCGAACGAACGAACACCCGCTTTACCCCGTCAAGGTCGCGTATACGGCGAAGAATTGACAGGTATTCTGTGTGGTCGGGCTTTATCGCGGGACATATTTCGGGCGCAAGGCACCTTTTGTCCTTGCAACAGCCCGCTGTGAGCTGCTTTTCGCAGGAGGGCTTTCGAAAGTTCGCCGTTGGTCCGCCCACGTCGTGAATATAGCCCTTGAAGTCGGGCATTTTCGTAATAAGCTTAGCCTCGTTCACGACGGAATCAGGCGTTCTTGAGGTAACGGTTCTTCCCTGATGATAGGCAAGCGAGCAGAAGCTACACGCTCCGAAGCAGCCGCGGTTATGCACGATAGAGAAGCGCACCTCTTCTATAGCGGGCACGCCGCCGACCTTTTCGTAGACAGGGTGATAGGTGCGCTCATACGGCAGCTCGTAAACCGCGTCAAGCTCGCGCTTATCGAGCGGCTTCATCGGCGGGTTCGCTACGACTATTCTGCTTCCGTGGCGCTGTATAACCGTCTTTCCGCGAAAGGCGTCGTGTTCGTCTTGTTGTATACGCGCGGCAACAGCGTACTGCTTTTTGCCGTTTTCGGTATTAGCCGAAACCAGTTCAAAGGAAGGGCACTCCGCCGCGGGGCGCGGCGAATAATCCTTTGTCGCTACCGAAAAGCAGGTGCCGCGAACATCTGTTAAGGCACTAATGCTTTCGCCTTTTTTTAGTCTTTTTGCTATCTCAACAGAAGACAGCTCGCCCATACCGTACATTAGCAGGTCCGCGCCGCTTTCTATAAGAATTGACGGGCGCACCGCGTCATCCCAACAATCATAATGGGCGAAGCGGCGAAGGGAGGCTTCAAGCCCGCCTATAGCTATGGGTATATCGTCGTACACGCGGCGAACCGCCTTGCTGTAGACAATAGTTGCGCGGTCAGGACGAAGCCCCGCCTTCTTACCGGGCGAGTAAGCGTCCTCGCTTCTCTTCTTCTTTGCCGCGGTATAATGGGCGACCATAGAGTCGATATTTCCGCCGTTTATGTAGAAGGCGAGCCTCGGCTTACCGAAGCGGGAGTAGTCTTTGTCGCTTTGCGGCTGCGCGAGAATACACACGCGAAAGCCATGCTTTTCGAGCACGCGGGAGATTATAGCCGTGCCGAAGCTCGGATGGTCAACGTAAGCGTCGCCCGTAACAAGGACGATATCGCACTCCTCCCAGCCTCGGGTCTTCATATCCTCTTTT
>CAYWJF010000081.1:0-4711 GCA_964458545.1 uncultured Oscillospiraceae bacterium
GGCGGAAGTATAGAGGAGATACTTAAGTATTACGAGGACGCGAAGGAAGAGCTTAACAATATCGAATCCTCCGGCGAGCAGCTTGCCGAGCTTCAAAAGCAGTTTGACAGCTTATATAAGGTAGTTGTTTCCTTAGCTGAAGACTTAAGCAAAAAGCGTAAGGCAGCTTTCGAGGTTTTCTCAAATCGCATAAAAGAGGAGCTTACCTATCTTAATATGCCCGACGTTCAGTTTACGGCGGACTTCAAGGTCGGAAAGATTACCTACCTCGGCTACGACAATGTGGAATTTTTTATTTCCACAAACGTAGGCGAGCCGCCGAAGCCGCTTACGAAGATAGCCTCAGGCGGAGAGCTTTCGCGGATTATGCTCGCTATTAAGAACGCCCTTGCCGATAAAGACGATATATCTACACTAATTTTTGATGAGATAGATACAGGCGTCAGCGGCTCAAGCGCGGGTAAAATAGGGCGAAAGCTTAAGCAAGCGGCGCTGACAAGACAGATAATCTGCGTAACCCACTCTGCCCAGATTGCCGCCTTTGCGGATACACACTTGAAGATAGAAAAATCGGTGCGTGACAACAGAACCTTTACCGAGATTACCGCGCTTGGTTATGAAGACAGAAAGCGGGAGCTTGCTCGGATAGTATCGGGCGACGTAATTACTGATACCTCGCTTCGCAACGCCGAGGAGATGCTTGAACACGCTAAGGGTTGACAAAAGCTTTCTTTCGGGTTAAAATAGCACAAATACTAAAGGCTGTGATAAATTTGAAGTAGCCTTGCGGCATAAGCCAAAGAGAGCCCGTGTTTGGTGTAAGCGGGCGCGAAACCGCAGGTGAATTACGTTTTTGGAGCCGCATAATTTGCCGTTTCACGCGCGTTAAGCGTTATGAGGATATGCTTTGCATATCGAAAAAAGGTGGTACCGCGTTAATTACGCCCTTTTGCAGCAAAAGCTGTAGAAGGGCTTTTTCATTTTTAAAGGAGAAAGAATATGAACGTTTATGACGAACTTGCCGCGAGAGGTCTTATTGAACAGACCACCGACGGCGAAAAAATACGGGAGCTTTTAGGCAGCGAAAAGGTGACCTTCTATATCGGCTTTGACCCGACAGCCGACAGCCTTCATGTCGGTCACTTTATGCAGCTTGTTATTATGCGCCGAATGCAGAAAGCGGGGCATAGACCTATAGCTATCCTCGGCGGTGGCACGACTATGGTCGGCGACCCGACTGGAAAGGCCGATATGCGCAAGATGATGACAAAGGAAACTATAGCGCATAACGCCGAACAGTTTAAGAAACAGATGTCTAAGTTTGTTGATTTTTCCGACGGCAAGGCGCTTATGGTAAATAACGCCGATTGGCTCTTAAACCTTAATTATATTGATTTTCTTCGTGATGTTGGGGTGCATTTCTCGGTAAACAAGATGCTTGCCGCCGAATGCTTCAAGACACGCCTTGAAAGAGGTCTTTCCTTTATTGAGTTTAACTATATGCTTATGCAAAGCTATGACTTCTACCGTCTTTTCAGTGATTACGGCTGTAAGCTTGAGCTGGGCGGAAACGACCAGTGGGCGAATATTATCGGCGGCGTAGAGCTCGTCCGCAAAAAGGCGGGCGAGGAGGTCTACGGTATGACCTTCACCCTTCTTACAAACAAAGAGGGGAAAAAGATGGGCAAGACCGAAAACGGCGCTGTATGGCTCGACCCCGAAAAGACCTCGCCCTACGACTTTTTCCAGTATTGGCGCAATGTGGACGACGCCGACGTTACACGCTGCTTACGTCTTCTTACCGACGTGCCACTTGAAACGATAGCGGAATTTGACAAACAGGGTGGAGAGGCTATGAACAAGGCGAAGGAATTGCTTGCGTTCGAGCTTACCGCTACCGTACACAGCGCAGAGGAGGCGCAGAAGGCTCTTGACACCGCAAAGGCGCTCTTCGCGGGAGGCGGCGATAAATCTAATATGCCCACAACCGAGCTTACGTCAGAGGACCTCAAGGACGGCGGAATAGACGTACTCGACCTAATGATTAAATGCTCGCTTGCGTCCTCAAGAGGTGAGGGCAGACGTTTAGTTGAGCAAGGCGGCGTTTCCATTGATGACGTTAAGGTAACCGACGGCTTCTCGGTTATTTCCGCGGACAAGCTTTCGGGCGAGGGAATAGTTATTAAGAAAGGCAAAAAGGTTTTCCAAAGAGCGTTTATTAAGTAACAAGAACTAAAAAAGCCTGCTTACAATAATGTAAGCAGGCTTTAATATTTTTATGTTATTTAAGTATAGAGGAAGCAAGCAGGTCCATATCGTACTTTCCCGCCTTTTGTCTCGCGATAAGCTTCGCCGCGGTTATCGCGCCCTTCGCAAAGACCGTTTTACTCGCCGCTGAGTGGTTTATTGTTATTACCTCGTCAGTTCCAGCGAAGAGTATCTCATGCTCGCCCACAATTGTGCCGCCGCGAACAGCGTGAATGCCAAGCTCCTTCTTGTCTCGCGGTTTTCTTACGCTTTGGCGCTCATAAACATACTCATATTCATTCCCGCAGGCTTCGTTTATGGAGTCCGCAAGCATAAGCGCAGTCCCGCTCGGCGCGTCAACCTTTTTATTATGGTGTTTTTCTATAATTTCAACGTCAAAATCGTCCTTAAGTACGGGCGCTATCTTTGCCGCCATAGCTTTTACAACCGCAATACCGAAGGAAAGGTTAGCGCTTCTAAAAACGGGAACATACTTTGAAAGTCTCTCGATTTCCAAAAGCTTTTCTTCGGAGTAGCCAGTTGTACATAAAACAAGAGCGGTTTTTGTTTTTTTACAGTAGCTGACAAGGCTTTCGCACATAGCGGGGGTGGAAAAATCGATAATTACGTCCGCCTTCACGTCGCACGCGTCAAAGCTGTCGAAAAGGGGAATACCCGAAAGCACACCGCTTTTAACATCAACACCCGCAACAACCTGCACGCCGTCGGTGTTAAAGCATTCCTCCATAACTATTCCGCCCATTTTGCCGAGAATACCGCAGATAATTATCCTTGTCATTTTACTTCCGCTCCCGTCAATTTATAAAAGCTTCTTAAGTGCTTCCTTTTTAGCGTCATCAAGCTCGCAAAGAGGAAGCCTGCAACTGCCGGCGTTAAAGCCTATAATATTCATTGCCGCCTTTACGGGTATCGGGTTCACGTCAGAGAAGAGAGCGTTAATTATCGGCATCATTTCCACCTGAAGCCCTGCCGCTGTCTTATAGTCGCCCTCAAGCGCGCTGTGCGCCATCTGTGACGTTTCTTTAGGCTTTACGTTAGAAAGCACGCTTATTACTCCGCGCGCCCCCAGAGCCATTATCGGCACTATCTGGTCATCATTACCCGAATAGAATTCGAGGTCCTCGCCGCAAAGATTCATAGCCGTTGCTATAGCGGTCATATTGCCGCTCGCTTCTTTTGTGGCAACTATGTTTTCTATTTTCGCAAGCTCCTTGTAAGTCTCAGGAGCTATAGTCATTCCTGTGCGCGAAGGCACGTTGTAAAGAATTATCGGTAGGGTAACCGCGTTTGCTATAGCGGTGAAATGCGCGATAAGCCCTTTCTGCGAGGTCTTGTTATAATAGGGGGTAACGTGCAAAAGTGCGTCCGCGCCGTATTCCTCCGCCTTCTTCGAAAGCTCTATCGCGTGAGAGGTGTGGTTACTGCCGACACCCGCAATAACGGGTACACGCTTATTAACCTTATCTACTACATATTTAATGACGCTAAGGTGTTCAGCGTCGGGCATAGTGGACGCTTCTCCCGTAGTACCACAAACAACGATAGAATCTACGCCGCTATCAATCTGGAACTCAACTATTCTTCCAAGCTCGTCGAAATCCACCGTGTAGTTGTCTTTAAACGGTGTAATTATCGCCGTGCCTACGCCTTCAAAAACAATTCTCTTTTTCAATGTACACCTCCGTTACTTATGAACGCTTCTTGTCTATAAGCAGCTTCGCTATCTGTACGGCGTTTGAAGCCGCGCCTTTTCTAATGTTGTCGGCTACAACCCATATATTCAGCCCGTTCTCCACACTGTCGTCTCGGCGTATTCTTCCGACATAGACCTCATCGGTTCCCGCCGCGATTGACGCAAGAGGATACTGGTTATTAGCGGGGTCATCTACCACCACTGTGCCCGGCGCTGAGGCAAGAAGCTTTTTAATATCCTCTACCTCGTACGGCTTTTTGAGCTCAAGGTTAATTGACTCGCTATGGCTATAAAATACGGGAACACGTACACAGGTTGCCGTAATTTTAATAGAGTCGTCACACATAATTTTATGTGTTTCATCTATCATCTTCTGCTCTTCCTTTGTGTATCCGTTTTCAAGGAATACATCAATATGTGGAATGCAGTTGTCGAAGATAGGATAGGGGAACTTTTCAAGCTCATATGCGTGACTTCCGTCGCAATTAACGTAATCCTTAGCGCCGTTTTGAAGGTCATCATAGCCCTTAACACCCGCTCCCGAAACCGCTTGGTATGTAGAATATACTATGCGCTTTATGCCGTATTTGTCATAGATAGGCTTTAATGCGACCATTGCTTGTATAGTTGAGCAATTGGGGTTAGCAATAATACCGTTATTCTTAAACGCCGCATCTCCGTTTACCTCGGGAACAACAAGCGGGACATCCTTATCCATTCTCCAGCAGGAGCTGTTATCTATAACGGTAC
>CAYWJF010000082.1:0-4628 GCA_964458545.1 uncultured Oscillospiraceae bacterium
GTGGCAGGTCCGATATCAAGACCCATCCAGCCCGCGGGGATTTCCTTGCTGTCTACTATCTTGGAATTGCATTCGGCGTCGAATTTGTCGCCTACTACGTTGTCTACGGGGATAAGGAACATTACGTTCTTCTTAAGCGCCTTGTCCATCATCTCTTTCGCAAGGTCAACCTTGTCGGCTTCGAGCAGAGAATCGCCAACCTCGTAGCCGTTCGCCTTAATGAAGGTGTATGCCATACCGCCACCGATAATGAGGGTGTCAACCTTGTCGATAAGGTTGTTGATTACGCCGATTTTGTCGGAAACCTTAGCGCCGCCGAGGATAGCTACGAAGGGTCTCTTCGGGTCGTTAAGAGCCTTGCCCATAACGGAGATTTCCTTCTGAATAAGGTAACCGCAAGCCGCGGGAAGGTAATCCGCAACGCCCGCCGTGGAAGCGTGGGCGCGGTGGGAGGTACCGAACGCGTCGTTTACATAAAGCTCCGCGAGAGAAGCGAGAGACTTTGCGTACTCGGGGTCGTTCTTCTCCTCTTCCTTGTAGAAGCGGACGTTTTCTATAAGCATAACCTCGCCGTCCTTAAGAGCGGCTGCCTTAGCCTTAGCGTCGTCGCCTATTACGTCGCTCGCCATAGCTACAGGTTGTCCTAAAAGCTCGCTTAAGCGCTGAGCTACGGGCGCAAGGGAGAACTCTACGTTAAACTCGCCCTTCGGTCTTCCGAGGTGTGAGCAGAGGATTACGCGCGCGCCGTTATCAATAAGATACTTAATGGTCTTTAAGCTTTCGCGGATACGCTTGTCGTCCTTGATAACGCCCTCTTTCATAGGTACGTTGAAATCGCAGCGGACAAGTACGCGTTTGCCTTTTACGTCAAGGTCTTCAACGGTCTTTTTGTTTAATGCGTTCATGTGATATCTCCTTATATTATGAATTGTCCATTGATAGCCAAAATAATAATACTATTAAAACGGTGAAAATTCAAGACAATCGGGGGAATTGTTAAAGCTTTGACAAAATTCGAGCCCGCGCACCGCCGCTTGTTGTTGAAATTATACGCAGGCAAGGGAAAAGCCCGCCTATAAGGCGGGCTTAGGTTGGTTATATTAGGTTTACTTCTTTGCGGGGGCTTTCTTCTCATCCTTTACGTCCTCTTCAACAATCGTCTTGAGGGAGGTCGCAAGACCCGCGAGGGACTGAATTTCGCTCGGGATAATAATCTTTGTCGCCTTACCGTCGGCGGCGCGTCCAAACGCCTCTATGCCCTTAAGAGAGATAACCTTGCTGGAGGGGTTGGAGTCGTTAAGAAGCTTAATGCTGTCAGCAAGAGCGGTCTGGGTAAGCTTAATGGCTTCCGCCTCGCCCTGCGCTTCACGTATCTTCTGCTCGCGAACGGCGTCAGCGCGAAGGATAGCGGCCTGCTTTTCGGCCTCGGCTACGAGTATCTGGCTTTCCTTTTGACCTTCTGCCTCAAGTATCTGGCTGCGCTTTACGCCCTCGGCGCGAAGGATGCTTTCACGACGCTCACGCTCCGCCTTCATCTGCTTTTCCATGGCGTTCTGGATTTCCTCGGGAGGAATAATGTTCTTAAGCTCAACGCGGTTTACCTTAATGCCCCAGCGGTCGGTAGCCTCGTCGAGAAGAGCGGTAATTTTGGTGTTGATAACGTCACGGCTGGTGAGCGTGTGGTCAAGCTCAAGGTCGCCTATGATGTTACGAAGGGTGGTAGCCGTAAGATTTTCGATAGCCGAAAGCGGACGCTCAATGCCGTAGGTAAAGAGCTTCGCGTCGGTAATCTGGAAGAAAACGACCGAGTCTATCTGCATGGTTACGTTATCGCGGGTGATAACGGGCTGCGGACGGAAGTCCACGACCTGCTCTTTAAGGGAGACCTTCTTCGCTATTCTGTCAATGAACGGAACCTTGAAATGAAGACCCGTCTGCCAAGTCTCGTGGTAGGTGCCGAGGCGCTCGATAACGTAGACGGTCGCCTGCGGGACAATCTTAATGTTGCTGATTACAACAAGGATAATGATAACTGCGAATGCGATAATTGCGTATTCCATTTTATTTCTCCTTATATTTATTTACTATAAGCTTTACTCCGTCGATTGAAAAAACGGTAACCTTGTCGCCCTTGGCGATAAGCGAGCCGTCGGCTGAGCGGGCGGTCCATGTAAGCCCGTCGAGGAAAACTCTGCCGCGTCCTTGCTCGTTGTCAATTTTTTCGGTTACAACGGCGGTTTTGCCTATAGACATATCCGCGTTTGTAGCGACGGTTTTGGGGGTAAGACGCTTTTTAACGATAGGTCTTACAATAATGAGCGTTACGATAGAAACTACTACCGCAAGGGTAATTTGAAGCCAGAGCGGCGCGCCGAAAAGGGAGGACGCGAAGCCTACCGCAGAGCCCGCGATAAACCATACCGCAACAAGCTGCGCGGTCACCGCCTCAAGCACGATAAACGCTACAAGTATTATTAACCAAATCCAAGCCAGTGAATCCATTAAACTGTTCTCCTTTCTCAAGAGATAAAGTGTCACCGGTGTTTATGTATGTATCTTAACATACCGTCAAGAAATTAACAAACATTGAAAAACGGCGGTTTCGGTCAATTTCGTTCAAAAAGAGCCGATTTTCTAAACCTACTGCCTTAGACTTAGCGGGGCGAGCCCCCGCAAACCCGCAAAATGCTCGTATATTCTTTAATATACTCTTAAATACTCGCGAATGCTCGGTTTTTATGAAACCGTCTAATCGGTTTCGCGTTCCTTTTCGAGCCTTCCGAACAGAGCGGGGAAGCAGCTCTTTAAGGGTAAAGCGAAAAGGAAATATGAAACAGAAATGACGATACAGGTGTAAATTAAAGTCTTAAACTGGTTATCAAGGGTCAGCTTAATTCCGAAAAGGTATATGGTGCTTAATAGGATAAGGCGGGTAATCTGTTAGGTAGCGGCAATAATGAAGGTTGCGCGTCCGATTTTTTGCGGTAGAGTCCAGCGCCTTATAGCATACGCAAGCATAGCCGCAAGATATAGCAGGATAACGGCGGCAAAGAAGTAGATAACCTGCTTTATAGGTGTCGGTACGCTTACGCCAAGACGCGCTACTAAATTATCAAAGCCCAAGAACCACACGCAGGCAAAAAGGAAGGAGAGAACAACCGACAAAATCCACCAAGGCTTTGTCTTTTTTGAAAAGCTGGAGGGGTCGAAGGCGAGAAGCTCCTTTGAAAAGGTATCGCCCAGCGCGTAGTAGAACAGATATAAAACGGCGCTGTCAGCGGACCATAGCCACATAGGCTCTTCTTTAATAAGCCGCATAGCAAGGGAGAGCACAAGGCAGACAGCCAGCAGAAGCCACCTGTTTTTAATTAGCTTCTTTAACGCGAAGAAGAGAAGGGTCATTAAAATAAGACACGGAAAGAACCAGAGGTTCGCGCAGAAGATATTATTCCGCATAGCAAACAGACATTCCTTCAGCATACCCGCTACCTTCCCAATACCAGAGCCGTCGCGCAGAGCAAAAAGAACTACGTTTATGAAGCATAGTACCGCGTAAGGAATAAGTAGCTTTTTAAGGCAGTAGCTCGCAAGCTCCTTAAAGCTCTCGCCCTTTTGCGAAGCAAAGATACCGGCTACAAAGAAAAACAGCTGAACGTGAAAGGTGAAGACAAAAGCATAAAAGTCACCCGCAAGCTCGGTAAAGTGCCCGAGAACGATACAGAAAATAGCTATGCCGCGAAGAGAATCAACCCAAGCTACGCGTTGCTTGTTTTTCAAAAGGCTGTCTGAAAGCATCCTAATCCTCCCTCATTAACCGTGATAGAGCTTCTTCGTCTGGTACTGCGGCTCGCAGGTAAGCTTTATTCCGAGCCGTTTAAATACGTTTTCGTCGACCTGCGAAAGGATAACCGTCGAGTGCGCCTCACACCCGCGTAGCTTTTCAAGCTGCCGCATTGCGTGCTCGGACATTGTGTTAGTCGCGGCGCTGATAGAAAGGGCAATAAGCACCTCGTCGGTATGTAACCGCGGGTTGTGGTTACCTAAATGGTTTATTTTAAGGTCCTGAATAGGCTCGATAATTACGGGTGAAATGAGGTGTATTCCGTCTGGTATGCTGCCAAGCGTCTTTAGGGCGTTAAGCAGCGCCGCCGAGGACGCGCCGAGAAGGGAGGTGGTCTTGCCCGTTACAATCTCGCCGCTCGGAAGCTCTATGGCAACGGCGGGTCCGCTTGTGGTTTCGGCTTTTTTAAGAGCCGCGGCGCAGACCTTGCGTTCGTCCACGGTGATATCCGCTTGACGCATAATAAGCTCTATCTTGCGTATCTCGCCCGCGGCGTTCTCCTCGCCCTTGCGCGCTTTACAAAGAGCCGCGAAATAGCGGCGTATAATCTCGTCGCGAGAAGCGGCGCTTACCGCCGCGTCGTCAAATATGCAGTTGCCCGCCATATTGACGCCCATATCGGTCGGGGATTTGTAGGGGCAGTGCCCGAGTATCTGCTCGAATATTTCGTTCAACACGGGGAAGATTTCCACGTCACGGTTGTAGTTTACGACCGTCTTGCCGTAAGCTTCGAGGTGGAAGGGGTCTATCATATTAACGTCGTCGAGGTCGGCGGTCGCCGCCTCGT
>CAYWJF010000083.1:0-4427 GCA_964458545.1 uncultured Oscillospiraceae bacterium
GCTATAAGACAAGAGCAAAACACAACCGCTCTGACAAGATGATTGTCAAGCGCCGTAACGGTTAAGGAGGCGTAACAAAATGGGTAGAAGCGTAAAGAAAGGTCCGTTCGTTCAGCCCGCTCTTCTTAAGAGAGTTAAAGAGATGAACAAGAACGGCGAAAAGCGCGTTTTAAAGACATGGAGTCGCTCCTCCACGATATTCCCCGACTTTGTCGGACACACCTTCGCGGTGCATGACGGACGCAAGCACGTTCCTGTCTATGTAACTGAGGATATGGTCGGACATAAGCTCGGAGAGTTCGCTCCCACAAGATTGTTCCGCGGTCACGCGGGCGCAAAGACGACTAAATAAGGAAGGGGAAAGTAACATGGAAGCTAAGGCATTTTTACGGTATTGCCGTATAGCGCCGAGAAAGGTTCAGATTGTTCTCGATTTAATTCGCGGACAGAACCTCGATAAGGCTTTGGCAATACTCAAGTACACTCCCAAGGCTGCCTGCGAGCCCCTCTTGAAGCTCGTCAATTCGGCAGCGGCAAACGCAGAAAACAATTTCTCAATGGACAAAAATTCGCTTTACGTCGCAGAGTGCTTCGTAACGCCCGGTCCCACGCTCAAGAGGATACGTCCGAGAGCACAGGGCAGAGCCTTTAGGGTACTCAAGAGAACCTGTCATGTGACGGTCGTTCTCAAAGAGCGCGAAGCTTAAGCGGGGGAGGATAATATGGGACAAAAAGTTAATCCGCACGGCCTTCGCGTCGGCGTAATCAAGGGTTGGGATTCCAACTGGTTCGCGAAGAAGAGCGAAATGGGCGACCTCATACTTGAGGACTATAAGCTTCGCGAGTATATCAAGAAGAATTTCTACTCCGCGGGCATATCCAAAATCGAAATCGAGCGTACGCGCGACGACGTCAAGGCAAAGATTTACTGCGCCAAGGCCGGTATGGTTATCGGCAAGGGCGGCGACGAAATCGTAAAGCTCGAGGCTAACCTTCAGAAGCTCACAGGCAAAAACGTCAAGGTCGCTATTGAGACTATCAAGAACGCCGACGTAGACGCTCAGCTCGTCGCCGAGAATATCGCCGGTCAGCTCGAGCGCAGAGCTTCCTTCCGCCGTGCTATGAAGCAGTGCATACAGCGTGCAATGCGTCTTGGCGCGAAGGGAATTAAAATTACGATAGGCGGACGCCTTAACGGCGCCGACATCGCGAGAAGCGAGTCTTACCACGAGGGAACAATACCCCTTCAGACCCTTCGCGCGGATATCGACTACGGCTTTGCCGAGGCGAACACAACCTACGGTATAATCGGTATTAAGGTATGGATTTACCGCGGCGAGGTTCTCTCGACAGTTAAAAAGACCTCTACTAGGGAAGGAGGCAGGAAGTAATGCTTTTACCTAAGAGAGTAAAGTATCGCCGCGTTCACAGAGGACGTATGAAGGGCAAGGCTCTTCGCGGCAATACAATAACCTACGGCGAGTACGGTCTCGTGGCTCTTGAGCCCGGCTGGATAAAATCCAACCAGATAGAAGCCGCCCGTATCGCTATGACACGTTATATCAAGCGTGGCGGAAACGTCTGGATAAAGATTTTCCCCGACAAGCCCGTTACTCAGAAGCCTGCCGAAACCCGCATGGGTTCCGGTAAGGGCAGTCCCGAATATTGGGTCGCCGTGGTTAAGCCCGGCCGCGTAATGTTCGAGATTGGCGGAGTTAGCGAGGAAGACGCAAGAGAGGCTATTCGTCTTGCGGGAAACAAGCTTCCTATCAAGTGCAAGTTTGTTAAAAAAGGTGAAGAGGGCGGTGAGAAGTAATGAAAGCGACAGATATCAAGAAAATGTCAATGAGTGAACTCAATGATAAGCTTGCTGACCTTAAGAGCGAATTGTTCAACCTTCGCTTTCAGCACGCTATCAACCAGCTCGAAAACCCGAACAAAATAAAGGACGTCAAGAGAGACATCGCGAGAGTAAAAACCGTTATTCGCAGTCTTGAAATAGACGCCGCGAAATAGGCGAGAGGGAGGAAACATAAATGAGCGAACGCAACCTTAGAAAAACCCGTATAGGCAAAGTTGTAAGCGATAAGATGGACAAAACCATCGTGGTCGCGATTGAGGACAGCGTAAAGCACCCCCTCTACAAAAAAATCATTAAGCGCACCGTAAAGTTTAAAGCCCACGACGAGAACAACGAGTGCGGCATCGGTGATAGAGTGGAAATTATGGAGACGCGCCCGTTATCGAAGGATAAGAATTGGCGTCTCGTAAAAATTCTTGAGAAGGCGAAATAGCCTGAAAGGAGGAAGCTTCTGTGGTACAGATGCAAACCTACCTCAAGGTTGCCGATAACACCGGTGCAAAAGAGATAATGTGCATTCGTGTGTTGGGCGGCTCCCGCAAGAGGTACGCCAACATAGGCGATGTAATAGTAGCGTCAGTCAAAAAGGCCGCGCCCGGCGGTTCGGTCAAGAAGGGCGACGTAGTAAAGGCAGTCGTAGTGCGCAGCAAAAAAGGCATGCGCCGCGACGACGGAAGTTATATCCGTTTCGACGAAAACGCAGCGGTTATAATTAAAGAAGACAAGAACCCCAGCGGTACCCGTATCTTCGGACCGGTAGCAAGAGAACTCCGTGAAAAGGATTACCTTAAGATTCTCTCGCTCGCGCCCGAAGTGCTGTAAGGAGGCGTAGATATGAACAAACTTCACATCAAAACCGGCGATAACGTAATGGTTATGGTCGGACGCGACCGCGGCAAGACGGGAAAGGTGCTTGAGGTCTCCAAGGACGAGGCTAAGGTCATCGTTCAGGGTCTCAACATCGTAACCAAGCACGTTAAACCCCGCAAGCAAGGTCAGGCGGGCGGATTAGTAGAAGCCGAATCACCCATATATGCATGCAAGGTTATGCCTGTTTGCCCCGTCTGCGGCAAGGCGACGAGAGTCGGTCACAGCGTAGACAAGAACGGCAAGAAGGTTCGTACCTGCAAGCATAAGGGCTGCAACGGCACGTTCTAAGTAGGAGGATAAGAGACAATGGCAAGATTAAAGGACACCTATGTCAAGGAAATAGCGCCCGCTCTTATGAAAAAGTTTTCCTACAAGAGCGTAATGCAGATTCCGAAGCTTGATAAGGTCGTAGTCAATGTCGGCTGCGGCGAAGCAAGAGATAACCCAAAGATAATGGAAGCTATAATCGGCGACCTCGCAAAGATTACCGGTCAAAAGGCGATAATCTGCAACGCGAAGAAGTCGGTAGCTAACTTTAAGCTCCGTGAGGGTATGCCCGTCGGCGCGAAGGTAACACTTCGTGGAGACCGTATGTATGAGTTTGTAGACAGACTCTTCAGCATAGCCCTTCCCCGTGTGCGTGACTTCCGCGGAATTAACGGCGACAGCTTTGACGGTCGCGGAAACTATTCGCTCGGACTTAAAGAGCAGCTCATTTTCCCTGAAATTGAGTATGACAAGATTGACGCAATACGCGGTATGGATATCGCGTTTGTAACGACGGCACAGAACGACGAGGAAGCGAAAGAGCTTCTCAGACTTCTCGGCGCGCCGTTCGCGAATTAAGGGGGAGAACGATAATGGCTAAAAAATCAATGATTAATAAGCAGCAGGCCGCCCCGAAGTTTTCGACGCGTCAGTACAACAGATGCAAAATCTGCGGCCGTCCCCACGCGTATCTCCGCAAGTACGGTATCTGCCGTATCTGCTTCAGAGAGCTTGCGTACAAGGGACAGATTCCCGGCGTAAAAAAGGCCAGTTGGTAAGGAGGAGGAAGACAGTATGCATATCACAGACCCAATCGCTGATTTGTTAACACGGGTTCGCAACGCGAGCTCCGCGAAGCACGATACTGTTGACATTCCCGCTTCCAACATGAAGAAGTCAATAGCCAAAATTCTTGTTGACGAAGGCTATGTAAAGGGAATGCAGGTTATCGAAGATGACAAGCAAGGCGTAATCAAATTAACTTTAAAATATGGCGAAGACAAAACTCCGGCTATTTCCGGACTCAGGAGGGTAAGCAAGCCCGGTCTTCGTATCTACGCAAGCTGCGAGAAGATGCCCAAGGTTCTTAAGGGTCTCGGAATTGCTATCGTGTCCACACCTAAGGGTGTTATGACCGATAAGCAGGCGAGAGCCGAGAACGTCGGCGGCGAAATACTCGCGTTTGTATGGTAGGGGGTATAACAGATGTCGAGAATTGGTAGAAAGCCGATAGTTATTCCCGCGGGAGTCGATGTAAAAGTCGAGGGGAATACAGTTACGGTAAAAGGCCCGAAGGGGACGCTCTCCCAGTCCTTCGCAAGCTCTATGAAGCTTGCTATGGAGAACGGCGAGCTTACCGTAAGCCGTCCCTCAGACGATAAGGAATACCGTTCGCTTCACGGTTTGACGCGAACCCTTATCAACAATA
>CAYWJF010000084.1:0-4393 GCA_964458545.1 uncultured Oscillospiraceae bacterium
TGTCGGGCGCGCCCTCGCCCGCTATCTCCTCGTTGCCCGAGAAGGAAAGGTAAATGTCATTTTCGGGCACAAAGCCTTCGCCTATTAGCTTTTCAGCCGCTTCCACAACGCCGTTGAGGGTGCCCTTAGTGTCAAGTGTCCCGCGTCCCCAAAGAACGCCGTCTTCAATAATACCCTCGAAGGCGGGCTTCTCCCACGCCTTTTCGTCGGCGGGCACAACGTCGTAATGCGCCATTAACACTGTGGGCTCTTTGTCACTCTTACCCTTCCAGTAATAGAGAAGTCCCGTCTCGCCTATGCGGTCAAGCTTGCAGGTTTTGTGTATGTTCGGGTAGCGCTTTTTAAGAAGCTCGCGGAATTTATCGAACTCCTTTTCGTCTACCGTATCCTTGTCGCGTGAACTGACGGTCTTGCAGCGTATCATAGCCTGAAGCGACTCCACCGCGCGCTTTTCGTCCACCGTCACCTCGTCAGCGGCGGCGCGTTCCTCGTTTTTCGGCTTAAACATTGCCGTGCGTATAAGGATAACCGCAATGAACAGCACGACTACGCCGAGAATAATCCAGCCTACCATAATTTTATCTACCTCCGAATATTTAATTGCTTTTTAAGCATATTTTAAGAATTAACGCTTATAATCACCATTGTAGAGAAAAAAGGGCTACCAACGGTTAACGACCTTTTCGGCAAAGCCCATAAAGTCCTTAATCTCAATCTTCTTTCCGCCGTCGAGTATGAGAGTTCCCGAAAACTTGCCGAACACCTGATTCGCGATATTCCTTATAACGAAAAGGTCGGTGTGGTCCACCCTGTCAAGCACGGGAACGAAATCGCACTCAAAGCGCCCGTCGCTTGAAGTAAAGGTCCACGGCTTCATATAGTCCTCTTTGCCGTCCTTCATAGGGATATTAAAGGTGACGTCGGCGAGCTTATGAGCCTTCCCTTCGTAGATAATCATATTCTCCGTAGCGGCGCTTGTGTCGCCGAAGCCATAGCCGAGATTGAAGCCAAGCTTCTTCCCGTTCACTATGCCTGAAGCGGAGCTCCAGTACCACGTTCCGTTATAGAGCCAGACGCCCCGTCCCCAGTCGAGAAGTCCGAAGGAGTTTTCTGGTTTGAACTCGTAGGTTTTGCCGTCGAACTCCACCGTGCCGCTCGCGGGCATACAGTTTATCTTCTGGTTATAGTAGAACGCAAGCTCGTCCTCTTTATAGGGCGTCGCAATTGTCATCGATTCCTCTGGCTCCGAAAGCAGCGTTATATCGCACTTTAAATCCTTTTTATCTTTAAAGTTTTTAAGCGTACAGGTAAGATGACGCTTGCCGTTATCTAATTCAAAGGAATACTCGGCGCGGCTGTTCTTGAAGTAAACATCACCCGTTTTAGTGCTCGCAGGCATATTGGTTTTGCCTTTCGGCATAAAGGTCATTACGCTTGTGTTTATCTGACTTGGAGCGTTAAAATCAAGTAGCGACGAGCCGACAAGCCCCATATAGGAGTTGTCCGCCACCGTCATAGTCACGGCGAAATCGTCGTTCATTATAAGGTAGTAATCCCATTCTTTTATGCGCAGCTTGTTCGCCTTAATCGCGGCGCGGTCATACTCAAGAAGCATCTTTTTAGAATAGCCTCTTTGCGCGAGCCGCCCCTTATCGTCAAATAGCGGAGCTGCCGTCAATATTTCATTCTGCATAATCTTCCTCTTTTCACTTGCTTTGATATATATTATATCATTAGAAAATATGTTAATATATACACCTAAGGCACAAAAAGAAAACGAATTTTTCGGCACTATTGAAAACAGCGGGAAATACTTACACCCGATGTTAATATATTAATTCTATTTTTCAATACTAAGATTACCGAAGGAGGTAATACCATGAACGAAGAATACACAAATAAAACAGAGACGGAGATACCCGTCACACCTCAACAGAGCTATGCGGACTACAGCTACACCCAAAGCCCGTACAGTATGCCGATAAAGCCACCGCGAGAGAAAAAGAGGTACGGTCTCGGCGTAATAGCGGTCTGCGTAATACTATCGCTGCTATGCGGCTTCGGCGGCTCCTACCTTGCGTATGAGCTTATAGGTAAAAACGCGCAGAGCGGAATAGTGGTAAACGAGGTCTCACACGAAAACGAGCTTACTGGCGACCTCAACAGCTCGCTTTCGTCAGTTGTTGCCGAAACAAAGGACAGCGTAGTTGAGATAACTACCGAATCGACAGCGACAAGCGCCTTTGTCGGGCAGTATGTCACCGAGGGCGCGGGAAGCGGTATAATTATCGCAAACGAGGGCGGAAAATACTACGTCCTGACGAATAACCATGTTGTCTCCGGCACAAGCATTATTAACGTAACAACGTCCGACGGAACGAAATACCCCGCGACGGTAGTCGGCACCGACAGCACCACCGATATCGCGGTAGTAAGCATTGAAGCGAGCGGGCTTACCGTTGCGAAGATAGGCGATTCCGACGCTCTTAAGGTTGGCGACGCGATAATAGCTATAGGCAACCCCTTAGGCTCGCTCGGCGGCACTGTTACCGAAGGAATAGTCAGCGCCCTTAACCGCGACATAACAATTAACGGACAGAATATGAACCTTCTTCAGATAAGCGCGGCGGTAAACCCCGGAAATTCGGGCGGCGGACTCTTTAACGCCTACGGCGAGCTTGTGGGCGTGGTAAACGCGAAATCCGCCTCAGTATCCGCTGACACCTATATAGAGGGCTTGGGCTTCGCGGTGCCGATAAACACCGCTATGAAGGTAGCGACAAGCCTTATGGAGAACGGTTACGTCACAGGCAGACCCGTTATGGGCGTGACTGTGCTTGAAATAGGCAGCGAGCAGGCGGCGTACCAAGCGGGCGTAACAAGGCTCGGCGTTTATATCACCGAAATTACCCCCGGCTTCGGAGCCGAAAAGGCAGGCGCCAAGGCGAAGGACTATATCGTCAGCATAAACGGCACCGCCGTAACAACCACGGGCGAGGTAACGGCTATTCTCAACTCACTTGAGGTAGGCGACACGATTGAAATGCAGGTAATTCGCGACAGTAAAACCATTACCCTTGAAATTGAGCTTATGGAAAAAGGTCCCGAGGCTTAGGTCATTATATCTCCTCTTAATAGTAGCAACGGCGCGCGATTTTATATCGTGCGCCGTTGTTTGTTATTTTAATAAAGCTGTGGTATTATTAGGCTGTACTTTTTGATTTACGGAGGTCAAATATGACTGTTCTTGTAACGGGCGGAATGGGCTATATCGGTTCGCACACTGTGCTTGAGCTTATCGCCGCGGGCTACGACGTAATTATTGCGGACAACCTCAGCAACAGTAAGCCCGAGGTGCTTCGGCGTCTTAAAGAGCTTTCCGGAAAAGACGACATTCCCTTTATTAAGGCTGAACTTTGCAATGAGAACGAGGTCGAAAAAATCTTTTCCGACAACAGCATTGACGCCGTTATACATTTCGCGGGGCTTAAGGCTGTCGGAGAATCGGTTGAAAAGCCGCTCGAATACTACACGGTTAACCTCACGTCAACGTTAAACGTTCTTCGTGTAATGAAACGCCACGGCGTTAAGAACTTCGTTTTTTCTTCAAGTGCCACCGTTTACGGCGGACCGCACGAAAAGCCTATTACTGAGGACTACCCATATTCCCTCGCTAACCCATATGGGCGTACAAAATGTTTTATTGAGGAAATGCTGAAAGACCTTTATACTTCTGACAAATCCTTTAACATAGCTATACTTCGCTACTTTAACCCCATCGGCGCGCACCCAAGCGGAAGAATAGGCGAGGACCCGAACGGTATACCGAACAATCTTGTTCCTTACGTCGCGCAGGTCGCGGTAGGGCGGCGCGAGTACGTCGGCGTATTCGGTAACGACTACAATACCCCCGACGGTACGGGCGTTCGTGACTATATCCACGTCGTAGACCTCGCGAAGGGACACGTAGCGGCGCTAAAAAAGCTCGCGGAAAGCTGCGGACTCGTAATATACAACCTCGGTACGGGTAAAGGAATTTCCGTTATGGACGTTATACATTCGTTTTCTAAGGCATGTGGACGAGAGCTTCCTTACAAAATATTACCTCGCAGAGACGGCGACGTTGACCAATATTTTGCTGACCCGACAAAAGCAAGAAACGAGCTTCATTGGCAAGCGACGCTCACACTTGACGATATGTGCCGCGACAGCTGGAACTGGCAGAGTAAAAACCCTGAAGGCTACAAATAAAAGAAGCTCACTCTTACGAGTGAGCTTCTTTTATTGTTGAGAGAATGCTTCGCATTCTCCATTTAAAATACCATATTCTATTTACGTGTGAGCTTCTTTTATTGTTGAGAGAATGCTTCGCATTCTCCATTTAAAATACCAT
>CAYWJF010000085.1:0-4373 GCA_964458545.1 uncultured Oscillospiraceae bacterium
TTTTTATTCCCACTCAATTGTGCCCGTGGGCTTCGGGGTGAGGTCATACAGCACGCGGTTAACGCCTTTGACCTCGCTCGTTATTCTCGCGGTAATTCTGTCCATAAGCGCCCAGTCGATATGCTCAACCGTGGCGGTCATAGCGTCGCGGGTGTTGACAGCACGTATAATTACGGGCCAATCGAAGGTTCGCTTGTCGTCCTTAACGCCCGTAGACTTGAAATCAGGCACTATCGTGAAGTACTGCCACACCTTGCCCTCAAGACCGCTCTTCGCAAATTCCTCGCGAAGTATCGCGTCGCTTTCGCGGACCGCCTCAAGCCTGTCGCGGGTTATCGCGCCAATACAGCGTACGCCAAGCCCGGGTCCGGGGAATGGCTGGCGGTAGACCATACCATCGGGAAGCCCAAGCTCCTTGCCGACAACGCGCACCTCGTCCTTAAAGAGAAGCTTAACGGGCTCAACGAGCTCGAACTTCAAATCCTCGGGAAGTCCGCCGACGTTGTGGTGGCTTTTCACTGGTCCGCTTTCGAGTATGTCGGGGTAGATTGTGCCCTGCGCTAAGAACTCTATGCCGTCGAGCTTTCTCGCTTCCTCTGCGAAAACCTCGATAAACTCCTTGCCTATTATCTTTCTCTTCTGCTCGGGGTCGGCTACGCCCTCAAGAAGACTGAGGAAACGGTCAACCGCATCTACATATATGAGATTTGCGTCGAGCTCCTCGCGGAACACCTTAACCACCTGCTCAGGCTCGCCCTTGCGAAGAAGCCCGTGGTTGACGTGAACGCAGGTAAGCTGTTTGCCTATCGCTTTTATAAGAAGCGCCGCGACGACGGAGGAATCGACACCGCCTGAAAGCGCTAAAAGCACCTTTTTGTCGCCGACCTGCGCCTTAATTTCGGCTATCTGCTCGTCAATAAAAGCTTTTGCGAGCAAGGGTGTGGTGATACGTTCCATATCTTCTGGACGCTTGTTGTTACTCATTAGTTTCTCTCCTTAGCTGTTAGGCTGTCGGCGTAAGCCGTTATTTATAAATTATAACCGCAGGCGCGATAAAGGTCAATAAAAAAAGAAACGGCGCTTCGTCTAAAGATGAAGCGCCGTGCTTTTATTCAAATTCTATCGTTGCGGGAGGTTTTGTGGTGATATCAAAGAGCACCCTATTTACCCCCGCGACCTCGTTGACTATTCGGCTACTGATAACGCTTAGCAGGTCGTACGGAATGCGTGCGAAATCGCAGGTCATAGCGTCCGACGAGGTTACGGCGCGTATTCCGACGGCTTGAAAGTAGGTGCGTCCGTCGCCCATAACACCGACGCTTTGCATATTTAAAAGTACTGTAAAGTATTGCCAGATATCCTTTTGAAGCCCCGCTTTTTTTATCTCCTCACGAAGTATCGCGTCGCTTTCGCGAATAATAAAGAGCTTCTCTTCCGTTACCTCGCCTATGCAGCGAACAGAAAGCCCGGGACCCGGAAACGGCTGGCGTTCCACAACATATTCTGGTATTCCGAGCGCGCGTCCTACATTTCTTACCTCGTCCTTAAACAAAAGGCGGATAGGCTCGCAGAGCTTTAAATTCATCTTTTCGGGAAGACCGCCGACATTATGATGGCTCTTAATTACGGCGGCGTCGCCGAGTCCGCTTTCGATTATATCCGGATATATCGTGCCTTGAAGGAGGTAATCAAAGTTTCCGCCGAGCGACTTTACCTGCTCGTCGAAGGTCTCGATAAACTCCTTGCCTATTATCTTGCGCTTTGTTTCGGGGTCGGTTACGCCCTTTAGCTTTCCTAAAAACTGCTCGGCGGCGTTCACCCTAATAACGTTCAGGTCGAACTCCCTTTTGAGCATTCCCATAACCTCGTCGCCCTCGTTCTTGCGCATCATACCGTGGTCAACAAAGATACAGGTGAGCCTATCGCCTATCGCCTTATGCACAAGCACGGCACAGACGGTGCTGTCAACGCCGCCCGAAAGCGCGCAGAGCACCCTTTTGCCCTCAAGCTCGGTTTTAAGTCTCGTTATCTGCTCAGTAACAAAGTTTTCAGCTGTCCAGTCGCCCTTAACACCGCAAATATCATAAAGAAAAGCCTTTATATAATCCTTCCCAAAGGGGGTGTGCTCCACTTCGGGGTGAAACTGCACGGCGTAAAGCCCCGCCGTTTTGTTTTCGATTGCGGCAAATTTGCAGTTCTCGCTGGAGGCGGTAGTGACGAAGCCCTCTGGCAGACTGAAAATCTGGTCGGTGTGGCTCATCCAACAAACGCCGCCTTCGGTAACGCTTCCTATTAGGCTATCCCGCACGGTCTTTATAGCTACCTTGCCGTACTCGCGGTTTTCGGGCTTTTGCACCTTTGCGCCGAGAATGTACGCCATAAGCTGTGCGCCGTAGCAGATGCCGAGCACGGGTATACCGAGCGAGAAAACCTCTTTGTCAATACTCGGCGCGCCGTCGGCATAAACGCTGGACGGACCGCCCGTAAAGATAATTCCCGCTGGCTTTTTTTCCTTAATCTCGGCTAAAGCCTTCTTATACGGAATAACCTCGCAGTAAACGCCGCATTCCCGAACACGGCGGGCAATCAGCTGGTTATACTGTCCGCCGAAATCGACGACAATAACGCTTTCCCTCATAATAAAACCTTCGTTTATAAATCGTTTCTTTGGTAGTTAGGCTCGCCGCCTGTCATAGCTATATCGTGCGGATGGCTCTCGTGAAGACCCGCGCCCGTTATTCTTACAAACTTGCCGTTGGTGCGAAGGGTTTCGATATCCGCCGCGCCGCAGTAGCCCATACCCGAGCGAAGCCCGCCGAGCATCTGGTAGATGACGTCGCTCAGCTCACCGCGGTAGGGAACGAGTCCCTCTACGCCCTCGGGAACAAACTTTTTTGAGCCTGTCTGGAAATAGCGGTCACCGCTACCCTGCTTCATAGCGGCGGTGGAGCCCATTCCGCGATAGGACTTGTAGCTCTTGCCGCTGAAGGTAATAACATCCCCGGGGCTTTCGAGCGTACCCGCGAAGAGCGAGCCAATCATAACAACCGAGCCGCCCGCCGCGATAGCCTTAACGATATCGCCCGAATATTTAACGCCGCCATCGGCAATTATCGGGATTTTATACTTGTCCGCTTCCTCGGCGCAGTTCATTATGACCGAAAGCTGCGGAACGCCAACGCCCGCAACTATTCTTGTTGTACATATAGAACCGGGTCCGATTCCGACCTTTATGCAATCTGCGCCTGCCTCGATAAGCGCTTTTGTCGCCTCAGGAGTAGCCACGTTACCCGCGATAACCTCAAGAAGCGGATACTTCGCCTTAATTACGCCGACGGTGTGAATGACGTTCTTGCTGTGACCGTGAGCGGTATCAACGGTAACGATATCCACGCCCGCGTCAACCAGCGCGTCGAGTCTTTCCATAACGTCAGCGGTAACGCCGACAGCCGCACCCGAAAGAAGAAAGCCGTTAGCGTCGCAAGCAGAGCCTTCCTCACCCTTAATGCCCTTTACGTCGGCGACCATCTTCGCTTGCTCTTCAATAGGCATATTCTTATGGATAATACCTATTCCGCCCTCGCGCGCGATTTCCGTTGCAAGCGGCGCTTCGGTAACGGTATCCATACCCGCGCTCATAAGCGGAATGTTAAGGGTTATCTTGTTGGTAAGACGCGTTTTTAGGCATACCTCGTTCGGCAGCACGCTGGATTCCTGCGGAACCAGAAGCACGTCGTCAAAGGTAAGCCCCTCGTAAAGAATTTCAGCCATCATTAATCTCCTTTACCTCGTTTGTTTATGAATAAGCCCTCGCCGAAAGGCGAGGGCTTTTTTATTGGGTTTTACTTAGCTGTTAATTTTGATAACAACGCCGGAACCTACTGTGCGTCCGCCCTCACGAATAGCGAAACGAAGACCTTCTTCGATAGCAATCGGGGTGATGAGCTCAACATCCATCTCGATGTTGTCTCCGGGCATGCACATCTCTACGCCCTTGTCAAGGCTTACGATGCCGGTAACGTCTGTCGTTCTGAAATAGAACTGCGGACGATAGTTGTTGAAGAACGGAGTGTGACGACCGCCTTCATCCTTCTTAAGGATGTAGACCTGTCCGCGGAACTTCGTGTGGGGGTTAATGGAACCGGGCTTGCAGAGAACCTGTCCGCGCTCGATATCGCTGCGCTGTACGCCGCGAAGAAGTGCGCCGATATTGTCGCCAGCCTCAGCGAAGTCAAGAGTCTTGCGGAACATCTCAAGACCTGTAACAACAGTCTTGGACTTCTCTTCCTTAAGACCGACAAGCTCAACTTCCTCGTTAACCTTGATGGTACCGCGCTCAACACGACCCGTGGCAACTGTGCCGCGGCCGGTGA
>CAYWJF010000086.1:0-4349 GCA_964458545.1 uncultured Oscillospiraceae bacterium
AGTGCATGCATGGAATATTTTCTTTGTCTGCAAAAGAAATATAAGCTATATCAAGACGCTACGCTTACAGGAGACCAAAAGAACGCTTTGGGTAAAGCTCTTGAAATGGGCGATATTGATTTCAGTTCTTATGAGAGCTTCATTCTTTCCGATTACACCGACAAGCAAAGGTATATGTGGGATTATGTAAGTTCGAAGGGCTTAAAGCTCGAACAATACACAAGGGCGCTCGACACCTACTACAAAGACGGTACACCGTCAAAGGCGGTAGGAATAAAGAGACTGACCGACGCAGGCTTTACTTCCGCTTGGGCGAATTGGTTTTATAATAATGTAGTTAATAATAAAGAGGGAACAGGCGGAGCAGAAACGCCCGAAAAGAAGGACTACATTGTAAATCAGCTCGCTCAAAAAGGTTATGACGAAACCTACTACGATAAAGCCTATGAGGCTTATAAGAAGTACGGACCTAAGGAAGTACGCATTAAGCGAATAGTAGACGCGGGATATAGTCAAGCGTGGGCGGAGTGGTTTTACGCTCAAATGCAAAAGAAGGTCGGCGTAAATAAGAACGGCGAATATTATCTATATTAAGCAAAACGGGCACCGAATTAACCTCGGTGCCCTCTTTTTAAATAGTATTATAAAAGAGACTATCCTACTGACTATCCAATAGAATAACTGTCTTGTACTTACACAAAAATACACAAGCAAACATAAGCAACAAAAAAGCCCCTAAAATAGGGGCTTGGCGGAGAAGGAGGGATTTGAACCCTCGCGGCAGTTATCCCACCCTACGCCCTTAGCAGGGGCGCCTCTTCGGCCACTTGAGTACTTCTCCAAATTTCCAAATTAAATATAATATTAAATTGTACTCTACTAAGATATAATGCAGATGATATTATGATAATATGAAAAGCATATTGTGATATCGCGCAAGTGCTATTATACAATAAGGCAATTGTGATTGTCAATTGAGTAAATAAAAAAGAAAGTAAGCAAGAGGACAATTAATGCGGCACAAAGGAACCGTAAGAATAGAAACAGAAAGATTAATACTTAGAAGGTTTACGCTCGGTGACAGTAAGGATATGTTTGAAAACTGGGCGAATGACGACGAGGTAACTAAATATCTTACATGGCCAACCCATAAGGATGTAAAAGTAAGCGAATATATTCTCAAAGAGTGGGTAGGGCAATACAACAGCTTGAAATATTATCAATGGTGTATAGAGCTAAAAAACACTAAAAAAGCAATAGGAAGCATCGGAGTTGTTGATTATAACGAGGCTGTAAGCTCAGTTGAGATTGGCTACTGTATTGGAAGAGATTATTGGAAAAAGGGCTATGCTTCAGAAGCCCTCTCGGCGTTAATTGATTTTTTCTTTAATCAGGTCGGCATGAATAGGGTGGAGGCGAGACACGACCCAAACAACCCGAATTCAGGACTTGTTATGAAAAAATGCGGGCTTAAATACGAAGGAACAAGAATACTCGCAGATAAGAACAATACAGGAGTATGCGACGCGGCTATGTATGGCTTAATAAACCCAAACAGATAGAGTAGTTATTATGTACAGCTTTAAGTGAATTAGTAAAAAAAGTATTATCATCATTATATAATTCTGGAGGAAAAGATATGAACGATACAATTGAGGCTCTTCGCCGTTGGGGCTGCGATATAGACGGAGCAATGGAGCGCTTTGACGATGACGAGGAGATGTACATGTCGTTTCTTCCGGATATAGTTAACGAGCCCGCTATTCTACAGTTAGGCGTAGAGCTTAATAACGGAAACGTCAGTGGTGCATTTGACTGCGCTCACCTTGTCAAAGGGCTTATTGGGAATATGGGCATTACTCCCTTATACGAAATAATAACAAGGCTTGTCGAGCCCTTAAGACACGGAAGCTGCGAAGGACTAATACCGATATATGAAGAGTTTTTAGCGACTCATAAAAAGTTTTGCGAGATTGTCGGTATAAACGAATAAAAAATATAAGGCCGACTGTTTTATGATAAGCAAACGAAAGAATATATTTATATCTCTGCTTCTTTTTACGCTCTATATTTTCACCTTTCTATTGTCCGAGCTTACTGTCAACGCTCGGTGCGAGGCGGTCTTTGGCGCTGAATATGTGATTATTGTCTATTCGCTCGGTATTATCTGTACCTCTGTAGGCTACATCTGCTTTTATCTCAGTCGAAAGCTTTTTATAGGCGAGAAGTCGAGAAGGTTAATTATATGCGTGGTCGTGGCGGGCTATATAGCAACAACGCTTTGCTTTATGTTCGCCTCGTCAAAGCCGCTGTTCGCGGTTTCTTCACTTTCCGCGCTTTTGCTTTTCGGCTATGTAGGCGGCTTTGCCCATTACGCTATTTCACTTTTTCTCTTTAAGAAAAATTATTCCGGCAAGGTTATAGGGTTTTCTATTGCCCTTGCTACGCTGTTGCAATTCATTGTTCAAAACCTGCTAATCACAAACGCCGCGCTTATTATAAGCTTATTCTTGGGAGTTAGCGGTATCGTGTATCTCGCGCTTCACCCGATAAAGGATTGGATGTTTGAAAACCCGCTTCCTTATTCAAAGGAGCCGACAGTAAAAGCAAAGAGTCTCGCGCTACCTGTGCTTGTTGTTGCGGTTATGTCGGTCTGCTTTGGGCTTGGTGACGGCTTAGTCACGCGGCTCCACGCAAGCGGCGTAATTGACCTGACCTCTTATGAAAGATTGCTTTATGCTTTAGGCGTAATAATTGCGGGGATAGTTGCTGATATACGAAACCGACGTTTTCTTCCACTCTGCACGCTGTTTATGTTAGTGCTAAGTTCGGCGATGACGCTCTTTATCGGTAACGACTCGGCGGCAAACGACGCGTATGTCAGCGTAATGTATCTTTTTTCGGGCTTTTATGTTATGTATCTTACCGTCACCTTTATCGATTCCGCTCCGAAAACCGACAAACCCGACCTTTGGGCGGGCATAGGACGAGTGGTACGCGGAGTGTTCATTGGCTTAACCGCCCTCTTTTCTAATGCACTTTTTGAAAGTATAGGAATAGCGGGCATTTCCATCGCGGGAATATGTCTCTCTCTTGTCGTTTTAGTGTTATTTGTTATTGGCGGTGGTTTAAATATACGCACCGAAAAGAACGAACCGCCGCTTGATAGAATGAAGCAATTCCTCGAAGAATACAGCTTGACGCCTCGGGAGGCTGATGTCCTCATAAAGCTTGTTGAAAACGAAAACACAAACGCAGATATAGCGCGTGAGCTGTATATTTCCGTTCGTGTTGCCGAGCGATATATTACCTCAATTTATGAAAAGACCGGCACACGAACGCGTGTTGGGCTCGTTAAGCTCTACTATAACAAATGAAGAGAAAAGTTTTGTTAAAGCGCCTTGCTATTAAAGCATGGCGCTTTTTAATTTGGCGGATTACCGACCTATACATATCGAAAGGCGGCTTGCTAAAATAGAATAAGAAAAGTTATCGGAAGGGAAAACTAATGAAACAGCTTGAGCGAATAGTTCCATACACCCTGCGCGTAGTAAAGGCGGCGACGGTGGATATTGCTGATTCTTTGAGCGGTGACGCAACGAGCGATAAGAATACGGGACGGATATTCGCTACGGTAAGGGTATTTGATAATGAAAGTCGCGTGGCTTTTGAGACGTGGGCGGTTGATGACACAAATACAGAAATCCGAATAACGCTTGTTAAATCGTCCGCAAAGCTGTCAAATGGCGGACAAAAGAGAACGCTTAATTACCTCGCGGTCAGCATTGAACAGCTTATCGAAAACGAATTTCAATAAGTTGCACTATTAACTACACTAATCTACGCTTGGGGGAATGGTTTTGAAAAAGACTGTTTTTGCTTTACTATCTATTTTACTTTGCATACTGCTCGTTGCCTGTGGTATAAAACAGATTGCTTCTAAGCCGCAAAGCGGCACCTCTGTAAAATTTGAAGATACCGAATGGTCTCATTACGAAGGCTACGGCTTATCGCTCGATTATCCCTCGACATGGGCGATTTTTAACTATATCGAGCAGGATGACCTTGCGGGTCGCGCGGTGCTTGCGGTGAACGAGGACGAAACTATATTTATCCGTTGCTTTATAAGCATATTCAGCGAGGAGATAACCTGTATACTATCACCGTCTGATAACGCCGAAGCCGAATTGTTTTACAGGGAAATCCGCAATAGAGCAAAGCTGTCAAAAGCCGTACCGCAGATACCAGAAGGTACTACCGACGACGAAATATTACCCTACATTGAAGCTTTCGACGCTTTAAGTGAGAACACAGAAACGCCGCTTCCAGAGTTCACGGGAACGCTTCCA
>CAYWJF010000087.1:0-4333 GCA_964458545.1 uncultured Oscillospiraceae bacterium
AAATACCCACGAAGCCATTATTGACCAAGAAACCTTTGATATTGTCCAGAATATCCGCAATGGCAGACGCAGGCTCACGCCGATGGGCGAAATGCCGGTCTTGTCCGGGATGCTGTTCTGCGCCGACTGCGGTGCGAAACTGTACCAAGTCCGAGCCAGAGGGTGGACGCACGAGCAGGAGCATTTTGTATGTGCCACATACCGCAAGCAGAAGGGAAAATGCACCTCCCACCAGATACGCAATGTGCAGGTGGAGCAGATTTTGCTGACGGAGATAAACCGAATGCTTGCCTTTGTGCGTGAACGGGAATCCGAATTTGTGGAACTGCTCACCAAGAAAAATGAGCGTGACCTCAATCGGCAGTTCCGTGAATGCAGCCGGGAATTGGAACAGGCCACACAGCGTATCACCAAACTGGACGGCATCATCCAAAGGCTCTACGAGGATAACCTCGATGGCAAAATCTCTGATGAGCGTTTTGCCAAGATGACCGCCACCTACGAACAGGAGCAGAAAGACCTCTCCGCACAGGTGATAGTTCTCCGTGAGACCCTTGCCAAGGCAAAGACCCAACGGCTCAACATCGACTCCTTCCTCGCACAGGTCAAGAAGTACACCGAGGTCAAAGAACTGAATGCGGAAATCATCCGTGCCTTGGTGGAGCGCATCGATGTGTTCACGCCGGAGAAGGTGCCGGGTACCAGAACGAAAAAACAGACCATTCTCATTCATTGGAACTTTATCGGAGCAGTCGAACTGCCCCAAGAACAGAAAAAATCGGCATAGCCGGATTTCTCCAAACTATGCCGATATTTTTCCAAGGTATAAAATCCCTTAGTGAGCCACCCTTTAAGCTACGTCCTTTTATATGCTGATTTTATTTCTGGGTCATACTCGCGACCTCAGCCGCGAAATCGTCGCTGCGCTTTTCAAGACCCTCGCCCTTCTCGTAACGCGAGAAAGCAACAACCTTTATAGTCGCGCCGAGTGCCTTGGCTGTGGTGTCGGTATACTGGGAAACAGAAATCTTGTCGTCCTTAACGAACGGCTGGTCGAGCAAGCAGTTCTCTTTATAGTACTTGCCGATACGACCCATAACCATCTTCGCCGCTATCTCCGCGGGCTTGCCCTCGTTGATAGCCTGCTGGGTGAGTATCTCTTTTTCCTTTTCTATAGCCGCCGCGGGAACCTCATCCTTATTTACATAGGTGGGGCTTACCGCCGCTATCTGCATAGCAACGTCCTTAGCGTAGGCGACAAACTCAGCCTTAGCGGCTGTAGCGTCGTCGGTATCAAACTTAACTATAACCGCGTGGGTTCCGCCGCCGTGGATATAAGGAACGAGTACGCCGTCATACTTCTGGAAACGGCGAATTTTAATGTTCTCGCCGATTGTAAGAATCTTTTCCTGAAGAAGAGCCTCAACCGTCTGTCCGTCAATAGTGCACTTGAGAAGCGCGTCAACGTCGGCGGGGTTCTCTTTAATAACAGTCTTCGCGCAAAGGTCAACAAACTCTTTAAAGCTTTCGTTCTTCGCAACGAAGTCTGTCTCGGAGTTAACCTCGATAATTGCGCCTTCCTTACCCTCTACGAGCGCGTAAACAATACCCTCGGAGGCTATTCTTCCCGCCTTCTTAGCGGCGGCGGCAAGTCCCTTTTCACGAAGGAACTCTATCGCCTTATCCATATCGCCGTCAGACTCAGTAAGAGCCTTCTTACAGTCCATCATTCCGCAGCCTGTGCGCTCGCGGAGTGCCTGTACGTCTTTAGCTGTGAATGCCATATTAATTACTCCTTATCCTCTTTAGCTTCCTTTGCGGGAGCCTTCTTCGCGGGCTTCTTCTCTTCTGCTGCCTCTTCGGCGTCCTTATCCTCTGCCACCTCGGCTTCCTCAGCCTCAGCGAAGGAGGTGCCCTGACGCGCTTCGATAACAGCCTCAGCCATTGCGCCGGAGATAAGCTTTACCGCGCGAATAGCGTCGTCGTTGCCGGGGATAACATAGTCTATCTCGTCGGGGTCGCAGTTCGTGTCAACGATAGCGACTATCGGGATATGAAGCTTTCTCGCTTCGGAAACGGCTATATGCTCTTTTCTCGGGTCAACGATGAACATAGCGCTCGGAAGCTTGCCCATGTTCTTTACGCCACCGAGGAACTTTTCAAGCTTTTCAATTTCAAGTTCAAGTCTGCTTACTTCTTTCTTTGTAAGCATCTCGAAGGTGCCGTCCTCGCTCATCTTCTTGAGCTGTTCAAGACGGGCGATTCTCTTTCTAATTGTGCGGAAGTTGGTAAGCGTGCCGCCGAGCCAACGGGCGTTGACGTAATGCATACCGCAGCGTTCAGCTTCTTCCTTAACGGAATCCTGTGCCTGCTTCTTTGTACCGACGAAGAGAATATCTCCCTGCGTCGCGGCGTCGCGGACGAAATTGTACGCGTCGTCAAGCTTCTTGACCGTCTTTTGAAGGTCGATAATGTAGATGCCGTTTCTCTCCGTAAAGATATACGGCGCCATTTTGGGGTTCCATCTTCTTGTCTGGTGTCCGAAGTGGACGCCCGCCTCAAGAAGCTGCTTCATAGATACTACTGCCATTGTAAAAATCTCCTTTTTTGTTTATTCCTCCGCGTCTCTCACCGTTTCGCACCCCGTTGGGGCACTCGCGAGAACGTATAAGGCGCGTGCGAATTGCCGAATTATTATATCACAGCTTCATATTTTTTGGCAAGTACCTATTTATATTTTCTTTTAGGATTGCTCCGTCGTTCCGCCTCGCTCTTTACAAGAACAATGTCATCGCCAAGCTTATCTATTTCGGCGCGGTCAATTATTATATCCTCGTGCCTTCCGAGTAGCCCTAAAAGCTCGCTTTTACCGTATAAGTAAAGCCTTTTAATCTCAAAGGTATTCTCGTCAAACTCAATATCGTCAATAAGCCCAAGCCGCGCGCCCGTTTTTATGTTTACTACTTCCTTTTCGCAAAGCTCCGAAAAAAGCATAGTATACCCCCTATATTTTTACCTAAGTATATGCAAAGCGCAAAAATATTATTTTGGTATATTATGGCGGTGGTATTATAACGTCGCGCCTTGACAATACTCAAACCAAAGGGCGGTGTTGGTTTGTATAATTGCAAGGTGGAAATCTGTGGCGTGAATACAGCGAAGCTGACGGTACTAAAGGAAAGCGAAAAGCTTGAGCTATTAAAAAAAGCCCGCGAGGGCGACGCGACGGCGCGCGACGCGCTTGTTTCGGGCAATCTACGGCTTGTATTAAGCATAATCCAACGTTTCTTAAACCGAAACGAGCTTCCTGACGACCTTTTTCAGGTCGGCTGTATCGGACTTTTAAAAGCAATAGATAATTTTGACTTAACGCTCGGCGTAAGGTTTTCAACATATGCCGTTCCTATGATAATAGGGGAAGTAAGACGTTACCTGCGGGACAATAATTCGGTTAGGGTCAGCCGCTCGCTGCGCGACACCGCCTACCGTGCAATGCAGGAAAAGGAGCGGCTTCAGAACAAGAATTCGCGAGAGCCTACTATTACCGAAATAGCGGCGGGCTTGGGGCTTTCCTCCTGCGACGTGGTGGCGGCGTTGGAATCGGTCGTTGACCCCGTATCGCTCTACGAGCCGCTTTATTCTGACGGCGGCGACTCCTCCTTCGTATTTGACCAGATAGGCTCGGGTGTCAGCGAAAGCGATTGGGTTTGCGAAATATCCTTTAGGCAGGTAATAGAAACGCTCCCCGAACGCGAGAAGCAGATACTCTCACTTCGCTTCTTTAATGGGCAAACGCAGATGGAGGTAGCGAGGCTAATAGGAATAAGTCAAGCGCAGGTAAGCCGCCTTGAAAAAAGCGCGCTGAAAAGAATAAAACAAGCAATATAAAGGGATGCCATAACGTCAAAATGACGCTATGGCATCCCTTTATACTGTTTCCCTTTCAAGCTCGCGTTTAAGCTTCGCTATTGTCCTTTTTTCAAGCCGTGAAATATATGACTGCGAAATGCCGATAAGGTCGGCGACCTCCTTTTGAGTATGCTCCTTTTGTCCGCAAATCCCAAAGCGAAGACAGATTATCTCCCTGTCTCTTCGCCCAAGCTCCTCCACAAGCCGCCTTATCAGCTCGCTTTCCGCCTGCGTTTCGATATCCTTCGACACAATATCGTTATCGGTGCCGAGTATATCAGACAAAAGCAGCTCGTTTCCGTCCCAGTCGATATTAAGCGGTTCGTCTATCGAAAGCTCCTGTCGCTTGCCCGAGCTTTTGCGAAGAAACATAGCAAGAAACTCCGCGCTTCCCTGTTCGCTTATAAGTGTCGCGAGAACTGTT
>CAYWJF010000088.1:0-4276 GCA_964458545.1 uncultured Oscillospiraceae bacterium
GAATGGGCTGCGGCTTCGGCGCGTGTATGGGCTGCAGCTGTAAGACGAAATACGGAAACAAGCGTATATGCAAGGACGGACCTGTCCTTAAGCGGGAGGAGATAGTATGGTAGACCTTTCGGTAAATCTTTCGGGCTTGCGGCTCGATAACCCGATAATCCCCGCGAGCGGCACCTTCGGCTACGGGCGAGAATTCGCGGAGCTTTACGATATAAATATGCTCGGAAGCTTCTCCTTTAAAGGCACGACGAAGGAGCCGCGCTTCGGAAACGCCGCGCCGCGAATAGCGGAAGCGCCGTCGGGTATGCTCAACGCCGTGGGACTTCAAAACCCCGGGATAGACGAAGTAATAAAAACAGAAATTCCGAATATGGCAAAAATCTTTAATAAGCCGCTCGTCGCGAATATTAGCGGGTTTTCCGTTTCGGAGTACGCTGAGTGTTGCGCGAAGATTAACGCCTGCGAAAACGTAGGAATAATTGAAGTTAACATAAGCTGTCCGAATGTACATAACGGCGGAATGGCGTTTGGCACTACGCCTGAGGGCGCGGCTGAGATAACCCGCGCGGTGAAGCTCGTAACAACGAAGCCCGTTTTTATGAAGCTTTCGCCGAACGTCACGAACATAGCCGATATTGCCCGCGCCTGCGAGGCGGCGGGAGCGGACGGAATTAGCCTAATAAACACGGTGCTTGCTATGCGTATCGACCTGAAATCGAAAAGGCCGCTGCTCACGAACAGAACGGGCGGGCTTTCTGGTCCCGCGATTTTCCCGCTCGCCGTGCGAATGGTCTACGACGTGTACGAGGCGGTGAAGCTGCCGATAATCGGTATGGGCGGCGCAGCCTCCGCGAGCGACGCAATAGAGCTAATGCTCGCGGGCGCTTCAGCGGTAGAGGTGGGCGCCGCTAACCTCAAAAATCCGTACGCCTGCAAGGAGATAATAGAAGAGCTTCCCGCCCTTTGCGAGAGGCTTCATATAGAAAAACTAAGCGATATTATAGGAGGCGCACACAGATGAAGAAGGACGTAATAGTCGCTCTTGATTTCCCGTCGAAGGCGGAAGCCCTTAGCTTTCTCGACCGCTTTACGCAGGAAAAGCCCTTCGTAAAGGTAGGTATGGAGCTTTTTTACGCCGAGGGTCCAGAAATAGTCCGCGAAATTAAGGCTCGCGGGCACAAGATTTTTCTCGATTTAAAGCTTCACGATATCCCGAACACCGTTAAAAGCGCTATGGCTGTGCTCTCCTCGCTCGACGTGGATATCTGCAACCTTCACGCGGCGGGCACAAGCGAAATGATGAGAGCGGCGCTTGCGGGACTTACCCGTGCGGACGGCACAAGACCGTTACTTATCGCCGTGACCCAGCTTACCTCGACGGATGAGGCGGCACTTAAAGACGAGCTGCTTATTGATACTCCAATGGAAAAAACGGTGCTTCACTACGCGAAGAACGCCGCAAGCGCGGGGCTGGACGGCGTGGTCTGCTCGCCGCTTGAGGCGGGAGCGGTGAAGGAGCTCTGCGGCGACGGCTTCCTTGCGGTCACGCCGGGAATACGTTTCGCTGACGGCGAGGTAGGAGACCAGAAGCGGGTGATGACCCCAGAACGAGCGCGGTCCGCGGGAAGCGACTACATAGTAGTCGGTCGTCCGATAACGCGGGCGGACGACCCCGTCGCCGCTTATCGCCGCTGTGTAAAAGAATTTTTAGGGTAAGGAGAACTTATATGGAAAAGAAGATAGCAGGCGAGCTTTTATCTATCGGCGCGGTGTTCTTGCGCCCCGACAAGCCTTTCACGTGGGCGAGCGGAATTAAAAGCCCCATCTACTGCGATAACCGCTTAACCCTCACCGCGCCAGAGGTGAGAACCGACATAGAAAACGGGCTTTGCTCAATAATTAAAGAAAACTACCCCGACTGCGAGGTGCTAATGGGCACAAGCACGGCGGGAATTGCCCACGCCGCTATATGCGGACATATTTTAGGGCTGCCAATGGGCTACGTCCGCTCGGGCGCGAAGGACCACGGGCGAGCAAACCAAATTGAGGGTAAGCTTGAAAAAGGGCAGAAGGTTGTCGTGGTTGAGGACCTTATCTCCACGGGCGGCAGCGTTATAGAGGTAGTGAACGTCCTTCGCGAGGCGGGCGCAGAGGTGCTCGGTATTGTTAGCATCTTCACCTACGGAATGAAGAAGGGTCTTGAACGGCTTAAGGACGCGAGCATAAAGAATATCTCGCTTTCAAACTTTGACGCGGTCTGCGCCGTCGCTGCCGAAAAGGGTATAATTAAAGCCGAGGATATCGCAAGGCTAAAAAGCTTTCGCGATAACCCCTCAGACGAAGCTTGGATAGGGTAAGGAGGAATTATGCGGCATTTAATTGACATTGTTGACCTGTCTGTCGAGGAGATAGACTCGCTTATCGCCGTGGCAGAGGACATTATAGAAAACCCCGACAAATACGCCGAGGTCTGCAAAAGAAAGAAGCTCGCGACGCTGTTTTTCGAACCGAGCACGAGAACAAGGCTTTCCTTTGAGGCGGCTATGCTTGAGCTTGGCGGAAGCGTGCTGGGTTTTTCGAGCGCGAATTCCTCGTCGGCGGCTAAGGGCGAAAGCGTAACCGATACCGTTCGCACCGTCGGTTGCTACGCCGACATTATCGCTATGCGCCACCCGAAGGAGGGTGCGCCGTCGGCGGCTATTCGCCGCTCCACCGTGCCGATAATTAACGCAGGCGACGGCGGGCACAACCACCCCACCCAAACACTCGCCGACCTTCTCACTATCCACCGCGAAAAGGGCAAGCTTTCTGACCTCACCGTGGGCTTCTGCGGCGACCTCAAGTTCGGGCGCACTGTACATTCGCTTATTAACGCGCTTTCGCGCGGCACGGGAATACGCTTCGTGTTTATCTCGCCGCCTGAGCTTCGCGTGCCCGACTACATAAAGGACGGCGTTCTTAAAGAAAGCGGAATTCCTTACACCGAAGCGGAGCGGATAGAGGAGGTTATCCCGAGTCTCGATATCCTATATATGACCCGCGTTCAGCGCGAGCGCTTTTTTAACGAAGCGGACTATGTTCGTTTAAAGGACACCTATATACTTGAGCCGAAAAAGCTTGAGTTCGCGAAGCCCGACCTCTCAATTATGCACCCGCTTCCACGCGTAAACGAAATTTCAGTCACGGTGGACGACGACCCGCGCGCTTGCTACTTTAAGCAGGTGCTTAATGGGAAGTTTATCAGAATGGCGCTTATTCTTAAGCTTTTGGAGGTGACGGTATGAATATAGACAGCATTGAAAACGGCTATGTAATTGACCATATTCAGGCGGGGAAGTGTATGGAAATCTACAAGTACCTCTCGCTGGACTCGCTCGACTGCTCTGTCGCTATTATAAAGAACGTAAAAAGCACAAAGATGGGAAAGAAGGATATAATCAAAATCGATTCGCCCATCGACCTCGACCTCGACGTGCTGGGCTATATAGACCCAAACGTCACGGTGAACGTAATTAAGGACAAAAAGCTTGTCGAAAAGAAACCGCTCTGTCTGCCCGAGCGGATAACCAACGTAATAAAGTGCAAAAACCCGCGCTGTATAACCTCCACCGAGCAGGAGCTTGACCACGTCTTCTTCCTTGCGGATAAGGAGAATAGGATTTACCGCTGCGTTTATTGTGAGTCGAAAAATTCATAACCATAAACAAAACCCCCTACGGGGGTTTTGTTATTGAGAGAAAGCCTGTTGGCTTTCTCCGAAATATTAACAGTTCTTGACGGGGTTTTGTTATTGAGAGAAAGCCTGTTGGCTTTCTCCGAAATAATAACAGTTCTTGACGGGGTTTTGTTATTGAGAGAAAGCCTATCGGTTTTCTCCGAAATAGTAACAGTTCTTGACGGGGTTTTGTTATTGAGAGAGAGCCTGTTGGCTTTCTTTGTTCAAAATGAAATTCCTTGAAGATACCGCCGTATTGTGCTACTATTTATTAAACCTATTAAGAAAGAGGCAACGCTATGAAAGCTATTGTTACCGTTGTGTCTAAGGACGCCGTCGGCATTATCGCCTACGTCAGCGCTCTTTTGGCGGAAAGAAACATAAATATTATGGATATGAGCCAGACGCTCATGCAGGAATATTTCACTATGATTATGCTGGTGGATATCCCCGTCGAAAGCACCGATTTCGACGAGCTCAGGCAGTTCTTAAAGGCAAAGGGCGAGGAGAAAAACCTTGTAATTCGCATACAGCGCGAGGATATCTTCAACGCTATGCACC
>CAYWJF010000089.1:0-3678 GCA_964458545.1 uncultured Oscillospiraceae bacterium
CTCATCCCAACAGCCGCTTCACAGCTCCCGCTATCAACTGCCCGTGCATCAGCTCTGAATTTGACAGCGGCAAGGGCGTGCCCGTTACCGCTATCCTCTTCGGCGGACGCCGCGCAAAGACTGCTCCGCTCGTTTACCAGTCCTTTGACTGGGCGCACGGCGTATTCGTAGGCTCTATTATGGCTTCCGAAACCACCGCCGCCGCGACAGGCGCCGTGGGCGTTGTACGCCGCGACCCGATGGCTATGCTTCCGTTCTGCGGTTACCATATGGGCGACTACTGGGCGCACTGGCTCGAAATGGGCGAGAAGCTCGGCGACAAGGCACCTAAGATATTCAATGTTAACTGGTTCCGCACCGACGAAGAGGGTCACTTCATTTGGCCCGGCTTCGGCGACAATATGCGCGTCCTTATGTGGATGATTAAGCGCTGCAAGGGTACAGTTGACGCGAAGGAAACAGCGATAGGCTACGAGCCTAAGCCCGAGGATATCAACACCGAAGGACTTGAGGGTATCTCGACCGAGACTATAGCCGACCTTCTTTCAATCGACAAGGACCTCTGGATAGAGGAAACAAAGGGAATCGAAGAGTTCTACGCAAAGTTCGGCGCAAAGCTTCCCGCGAAGCTTCGCGAAGAGCTTGAGGGACTTAAGAGCCGCCTCAACAAACTCCAGTAAGCATTATTACAAGACCTGCGCGAAAGCGCAGGTCTTTTTGTTATATAATTTGACTTCAAGCAAATTCCGAAGCTTTTCGGCAGCTTGTTTTTATGCCAAGCAGTAATACATACTCACGCCGTTCGCATATAATATATCGCGTAGTGGTTGACTTTTTTCGCGGGATGTGTTAATTTTAACTAACTTTGAGGGAGTAGATGGCTCAGAAATGAGTGGCAAGTCAACAGACTGACGGTTCTTCCGTCTGGCTTGTCTTAAATACCGAGACTCAAGTATGGCGACCGCTGTATATGCATAGCGTACGCTTTACTTGGGCTGTTTTTATGTTCAGGTACAAGCGGTGCCTGAATTTTTTATTTCGGAGGATTGTTATGGGACTTCTTGAGCTATTTTTAATCGCCGTCGGTCTTTCTATGGACGCCTTTGCCGTGTCTGTCTGCAAGGGGCTTTCTACGAGAGAGCTGAAGCTCAAAAATTATCTTATTATCGGCGCGTGGTTCGGTGGCTTTCAGGCGTTGATGCCGACGATAGGCTATTTTCTCGGCTCAACCTTTGAGGAGTATATTGTCGCGTACGACCACTGGGCGGCTTTCATACTGCTCGCTATTATAGGCGGAAATATGATAAAAGAGGGGCTGTCTAAGGATGGCGATAACTGCGCCGACTGCTCCTTTTCTTTTAAAACTATGCTTCCTCTCGCGGTGGCGACAAGTATAGACGCGCTAGCCGTGGGCATAACCTTTGCGCTTTTGCCCGACGTTAAGCTGCCGCTTGCCGTCTGCTTTATCGGCGTTACCACCTTCGCGCTTTCCGCGTTGGGACTTCGGGTGGGTAATGTGTTCGGGCTTAAATATAAAAGTCGCGCGGAGATAGCGGGCGGTATAATCCTGATTCTCATAGGATTAAAAATCCTGCTTGAGCACTTGGGCGTTATCAGCTTTTAATCATCTGCGAGTTGCAAAGCCTTGTTTTTAAGGCAACGTAATGTAAAAATTACAGTTATGACTAAAGTTGTTTATCATTTGCACAAAAAGAAGACTGCACTTATGGTGGTTTTGCGAAGAAAAATTTATTTTTCTCAAATATATTGACAAGGGCGAGAAAACTATGTATATAATAGGAAAAGAAATCAAGTCGTTATGACAAGGAGAAATTTTTCGTATGGTATTTGAGAAAATACGCGCAATGCTTTGCGACCAGCTTGACCTCGCCGAGGATTCAGTTACGCCCGAGTCCAGCATAGTTGATGACCTCGGTGCCGACTCTCTCGACGTAGTAGACCTTATTATGTCGCTTGAAGAGGAGTTTGATATCGAAATCCCCGATGAGGAAATCGAGAACATCAAGCTCGTTGACGACCTCGTTAAGTATATCGAGGCAAATATCTAACAAAACGAAAAAAAGACCGAAAAGGGTCTTTTTTTTTGTTTTCATTTATTCTATAATAGACAAACACGCTTTCGCGTAAAACAAAATCATTGAAAGGAAGCAGAGTTATGGCAAACGAAAAAAAGCTTGTTGAGGCTATTACGCCTATCAACGAGGACTTTGCGCGCTGGTATACCGATATAGTTATCAACGCGGAAATGGTCGATTACTCTTCGGTGAAGGGATGCGTGATTCTGCGACCTTACGGCTACGCAGTGTGGGAGAACGTCCAGAAGATACTCGACGGTATGTTTAAGGAAACAGGGCATGAGAACGTCTATATGCCGTTATTTATCCCCGAGGGTCTTCTTCAAAAGGAGAAGGAGCATGTAGTAGGCTTTGCGCCCGAGGTTGCGTGGGTAACTCACGGCGGCGCTGAGGAGCTTCAAGAACGCCTTTGTGTGCGCCCGACCTCTGAGACCCTCTTCTGCGAGCACTACCAGCATATAATACAGTCCTACCGTGACCTACCGAAGCTTTATAACCAATGGTGCTCGGTTGTTCGCTGGGAGAAGACCACCCGCCCGTTCTTGCGTTCGCGCGAGTTCCTTTGGCAGGAGGGTCATACTATGCACGAAACCGCCGAGGACGCGAAGGCGGAGACCCTTCGTATGCTCGACGTTTACCGTCGCTTCTGCGAGGAGTATCTTATGATACCTGTAGTATGCGGAAGAAAGACGGACAAGGAAAAGTTCGCGGGCGCCGAGGCTACCTATACAATCGAAGCAATGATGCACGACGGAAAGTCGCTTCAAAGCGGAACGTCCCATTACTTTGGCGACGGCTTCGCGAAGGCGTTTGATATCACCTTCGCCGCGCGCGACAATACGCTAAAGCACCCCTTCCAAACCTCTTGGGGAGTAAGCACAAGAATTATCGGCGCAATTATTATGACCCACGGCGATAACAACGGGCTTATTTTGCCCCCTGCCGTCGCGCCCATACAGACCGTCGTTGTTCCTATAGCCCAACATAAAGCGGGTGTGCTCGAAGCGAGCGAGAAGCTTGCGGAGCGTCTAAAAGCCGCGGGGCTTCGCGTAAAGCTCGACGACACCGATAATTCGCCCGGCTGGAAGTTCGCGCAGTACGAAATGAAGGGCGTGCCCCTTCGTGTAGAGCTCGGACCCCGAGATATGGAAAGCGGCTGTTGCGTGCTTGTTCGCCGCGATACAGGCGAAAAGCTAACCGTCTCGCTCGACGAATTAGAAGCGAAGGTGAAGGAGCAGCTTGACGCGCTCGCGAAGAACCTCTACGTCCGCGCGCTTGAAAACCGCAAAAACAGAACCTACACCTGCAAGACAATGGACGAGCTTAAGGCTACAGCCGATAACGAGCTCGGCTTCTATAAAACAATGTGGTGCGGTGACGAGGCTTGCGAAGTAAAGCTTAAAGAGGAGCTTGAGATAACCTCACGCTGTATGCCCTTTGAGCAGGAAAGCCTTGCGGATGTCTGCCCCGTCTGCGGAAAGCCGGCGAAGACGATGATATACTGGGGAAAAGCTTATTAAAAAGCGGTGCTTTTTAATAAGCTAACAAGAACGAGGCTTTCAGCCTCGTTCTTGCAGAAGAC
>CAYWJF010000090.1:0-3638 GCA_964458545.1 uncultured Oscillospiraceae bacterium
GAATGCGCTTATTACTGTGACCCCGTAACGCTTGAGACCGATTTTGCGTATAATTGCGCGTTTGCCGTAAAGACCGAGGCTCTTACGGCGGTCGGCGGCGCGGACAAACGCTTCGGCGTATATGCCGCCACGGAACTAATCGCGAGGCTAAGGGCGAAGGGCTTAAAAACGGTGTATTGTCCGCGCGCGGACGTAAGGGTCGGCGCGACCCTCACGCCGCCTTACGCCGACCGCCTCTTTGATGGGGCAATGCTCAGAAAGCGGCTTGGCACAAAGAACAATAAAAAAGACGCGGTTATAATGAAGCTTAAGGCGTTAAAGCACCCCGAGGCTTACGGAGTTAGCCGAGTGGAATGGCTAAAAAAAGAGCTTTCGTCAATTTTCGGAGCGCCTATTATATCGCGTGACGCTTCGGAGAAGCTGCGTTTTGAAAGCGAAAGCGAGGTTGGCTTAACTCGCGGTGAATACAAGACGCAAGAGGTAAAAGAAACACCGCTTGTGTCGGTTATAACAAGAACTCGGAACCGACCCGAAACTTTAAGGAAAACCCTTGAAAGCCTGCGGCACCAGACCTACGATAATTTTGAGGTTGTGGTGGTTGAGGACGGCGAGCCGCTTTGCAAAAAAATGATAGAGAGCGACTTTTCAGACTTAAAGATAACCTATAAGGCAACCGTTAAAAACATCGGGCGCTCGGCGGCGGCTAATCTCGGCTTTAAACTTGCAAAAGGCGAATACCTTAATCTGCTTGATGACGACGATTATCTGCTTCCCGAGCATATCGAGCTCGGCGTAAAGAAGGCAATTTCGGAAAATGCGGACGTAGTTTTCTTAAAGGGTATTGCGCTTGAAGTGAATAAGCTTAGCGAAGAACCGTATGAAATAGAGGTTGTCAACAAGAATAGACTCGATTTTCCACGAATAGAACCTTTTACTATGGTAAGGCGCTGTGTCACGACGCAGAACGGCGTGCTTTTCAGCAGAGCGCTTTGCGAGAGTGTCGGCGGTATGCGCGAGGAGCTGGGCGCGCACGAGGACTGGAATCTTTTTCTTCGGCTTATGGCGAAGGGAAGGTGCGCCTCGGTTGATTACGCCACCTGCTGTTATATCGTCCCCGCGGATAAAGAAGCAGAGAAAAAACGACTTGAAAAGTATTCAAAATTTGACGGTGAGCTGTTAAAGGACGAAAAGCTTGTATTCTCCGTTGCCAATACCGAGCTTCGCGGCTTTTGGGACAGCGTTACCGATGATTACTTGTATCTTTCCTCGCTCGGCCTTGCTAAGGAGAGTCTTAAGAAGGAAGCGGAAAAACGACGCGAGCTGTACGGAGAAAATAAGCTGTTGTCCTTTGAGGAGCTGAATGAGAAGCAATCTTCCATACAGCTTAAGGGCGAAGAGCTAAGGCAGCTTTACTACAGCGAAATTGACAAGCTAACAAAAAGCGAAGCCGAGGGTAGGCTTCCTGAGTATCTTTCAGAAAGACGTTTAAAGAACTGCCTTTAATTGAGAGTTACTTTACTAAATTAATTAAAAGTAATATAATTAGCGTTACTGCATTTAGCTTTGGAGGGAAAGATGGACGAAAGGTGTACGGTGTTGGTATCAAGCTGCGACGCTTACAGCGACGTATGGACTCCGTTTTTCACCCTGCTTTCGGCTAACTGGCGTGTATCGTTTCCTGTGCGGCTCATAACGGAGAAGAAGGATTTCTTCTGTGCCTTGCCAGACTTTAAAACAATTAAGGCGGCAAGAGGTGTGAAGAAAACCACATGGAGCGAAAGACTTATCTTTGCCTTGGACCAGCTTGAAACGCCGTATGTGCTGCTCTTACTTGAAGATTTCTTTATGACAGCGCCCGTGGACCAAAGGCGAATAGAAGAATGTATAGAAAGCCTTGACAAGGATAAAGACGCGGTTTGCTTCTCGTTCTTTCCCACAACAGGTAACGAGCCGTCAAAATACGGGGGCTTCGATAAGCGCCCGCAGGAGGGCTTGTACCGCTTTAACGCGCAAGCGGGTCTTTGGCGCACGAAGCAGCTTTTAAGCTTTCTTAACCCTATTGAGGACGCGTGGCAGTGGGAGAACGAGGGAAACAGACGAAGCTTTAAGATAAAGGGCGACTTTTACAGTATATCGCCTAACGAAAAACCTATTTTCCCATATGATTATATGAAGCACGGGCTTATTGGGGGAAGATGGTTTAAGGACACAAAGGAGCTTTTTGAAAGAGCGGGCATAGAGTTTGATTTTTCCAAGCGCGGCTTCTTTGACGAAAAGTATAAGGCGTTGCTGCCGTCTGTCGCGTCTTCATTTGTGATAGATGATACCCTCTATCTTGACAAAGGAAACGGCTTTTGCGAGGAGGCGTCTTTATCAAGCAAGCAGGGAAGAAGAACGGGTGATTTCGTCTTTGAATATAAGCTTAGCGGCTATTCGGGAGAGCTTCGCTGGGACCCCTCCACTAAAACGGGCTTCGCTATTGAAAACCTCTCGCTGCTGCTTTCTTACGAAAGCGGCAAAACCGAAGAGGTTAATTTGAAAGCGACAAAGACCAACGGCTTCTTCACAGACGGCGCGGTTGTGTTTTTAAACGATGACCCGAATATTAGGTTCTTTACAAAACGAGGAGAAAAAGCCGTGACGCTTACGGTAAGCGGAAGGTCTACTTGTCCGCTTCAAAAATCACAGATTGACGCGGCATACGGCAAAAAGAATTCCTCCGCGCTTTACTCGATAAAAAGGATATTCATTTGAAAGGTAAAAGCTTATGACGAAAATTAAAGCGTATCTTGAAACCTTTAAAAAATACAGCTATCTTCTTGAAAACCTTGTTTCAAGAGATTTCAAGGTAAAATACCGCCGTTCCTTCTTAGGCGTTTTATGGAGTATGCTAAATCCGATACTGATGATGCTTGTTCTAAACGCTGTATTTTCTCGTATTTTCAGGTATAATATAGAAAACTTTCCGCTGTATTTGATTTCGGGGCAGCTTCTATTTGCTTTTTTCCAATCAGCTACCAGCGAGGCGAACTATTCGGTAATCGGCGCGTCCTCTCTTATGAAGAAGGTTTATATTCCTAAGTATTTGTTTCCTATGGAAAAGATGCTTTTTGAGTTTGTGAACTTTATCCTTTCCCTTTCCGCGCTTGTAGTCATGATGATTATCTTTCGAGTGCAGTTTAAGGTAAGTATGCTACTGGGCTTTGTACCACTAATTCTCTTGCTGATTTTTACCCTTGGCATTGGTATGATTCTCGCGACATACTGTGTGTTTTTCAGAGATTTGAAACACCTATATTCCGTTGTACTTACCGCGTGGATGTATCTTACGCCAATTATTTACCCGATGGACCTTCTTGACGGGTTTATTCATAAGATAATAATGATAAACCCCCTTACATGGTATATTCTTTACTTCAGAACTGTCGTTTTATATGGAGAGTTCCCCACAGCGCAGATGAACTATGTTTGTATAGGCTACGCCGTGGCTGCTTTTGTTATCGGAATTTTGGTGTTTAAAAAACGACAGGATAAATTTATCCTTTATGTTTAGGGCAAAGGAGTTACAATGAACGACGATATCGCTATAAAGGTTGAAAACGTCTCAATGGAGTTTAACCTAAGCTCCGAAAAGGTGG
>CAYWJF010000091.1:0-3463 GCA_964458545.1 uncultured Oscillospiraceae bacterium
ACAGACAGACAGACAGACAGACAGACAGACAGACAGACAGACAGACAGACAGAGCTGTCTTTATACCAATGCGGCGGAATAACAAGGACGCCCGAAGCGTAAAAGCTTCGGAGCGTCTTTTTGCATTTTTAAGAAACGAAAGGAGGGTTAACGCTGTGTATACAGGAGAGCATAAGAAAAGAAGACGTTTTCTTTTTGCGGGCACTACTATACTTTCTATAATTATAGTTATCCTTCTTTCACATTCCTTCTTTTCGTATAAAAAGCTTGAAAAGTCTATGCAGCGCGAAAGAATAACCGCTCTTGAAGAGATAGCGGGCGTGTTTTTTTCGCGAGTAGAGTTGCTAAGAGATTTTTACCTTTCTTCTGTTACAAAGATGACGAACGTTATTTCCTTTTCTGAATTAAGTTCTTTTAGCGAAATAAGGGAGCTTTATAAATCAGACGGTGAAAAGGTGCTCTTCGCAACGGGAGACGGAAAGTATATAAATATAAATGGTGAAGAGAAGAATATTTTTGATATTTCTTTTTTTGAAAAGGTAAGAACGAGTAAAACGGCGGAATCCAGCTTTGTAACCGTAAACTTAATGGGTGATTATTGGGCTTTTTATATTGCGCCAAGCACAACAATAGTTTTAGACGATATAAAGATAGAGGGAGTAATTCTGCTTGTAGACGACAGCGTTTACGCAGATATAGCAGCTATACCTCTTTATAACAACGAAGGCGCGTCCTTTGTAATTGACACGGACGGGTTTATTCTATTTAAACCCGAAAGCTTAAAGGGTGAAAGACTTTTCAGCGGAGTTAACGCAATTAGTTCGCTTAGAGAACACGGTGTAGATAAAGAAATAATTGCTGAATTCAAGAAAGCTCTTGAGGATACCGAGGGTGTTTATCAACAGACGATAAAAATAAAAGGAGATATCTGGATATTACAAAATCTTTCGCTTCAAAACGGAAGAAATATAACAATGACGCTTCCTATTTCTATTACAGCGAGAGAAACCTTTGAATATATGAGCGGAACGGTTCTTCTTTTTGCTTCTGTAGTCATTTTCATAGGACTTTTGCTTTCAATATGGATATTCTACTACATAAGGCGCGACCAGGATATGCGGCTTGAAAGCGCCAAGGTTTTAGCGAAGAGCGATTTTATGTCAAAGGTCTCGCACGATATAAGGACGCCGCTAAACGCTGTTATTGGTTTAAACCAGCTTGCGCTCGATTCTGAAAACGACCGCGCGGCAGTTCACGAATTTCTTGTTAAGGGAAAAGCGTCGGGCGAATATCTGCTCAATCTTATAAACGACGTACTTGATATGTCGAAGATAGAAAGCGGAAAGATGACGATAGCTCGCGAGCGGTTTTCTATGAGCGAGCTTTTAAAAGGCACCGTTCGTATGCATGAGTCCGCGGCGAAGAATAAGGGCGTAGAGCTTTCTATGAGAATAGAAACGCCGATTACCACCGACTTTGAGGGCGACGAGCTTAGAATACAGCAGTGCTTAATGAACCTCTTCTCCAATGCAATTAAATTTACGCCCGAAAAAGGAAAGGTAGAGTTAGTCTATTCAGAGACAAGGAAAAGCGAAAAGGAAACAGAGGTCTGCTTAGTAGTGCGCGATACGGGAATAGGAATGAGCGAGGAATTTATTAAAAAAATATTCCTGCCGTTTGAGCAGGAGCGTCCCTCGCGTATGGGCGACTATGAGGGAAGCGGGCTTGGGCTTTCTATAGTCAGCAGCCTTGTTGAGCATATGGGTGGAACAATAAATGTGCAAAGCGAACAGGGCGCTGGAAGTGCTTTTATAATTCATCTTCCACTAAAGCCTTTAAAAATGTTAGTTAAAAATGAAGGGTTTGAAAACGTCAATAAAGCCGACGCCGAAAACAGGCTAAAGGGAAAACATGTGCTTGTGGCGGAGGACAGCGAGATAAATAGAATTGTTGTCTGTAAGCTTCTTGAGAAGGAAGGAATTATTGTAGACGGAGTAGAAAACGGAAAGCAAGCCGTTGAAAAATTCGAAGCCTCGCGACTTGGCAGATATTCGGTTATACTGCTTGATATAAATATGCCCGTAATGAACGGTCTTGACGCGGCGCGAGCTATCCGCGCGTTGGAAAGAGAAGACGCGAAGAGCGTTTCTATCGTCGCGCTTTCAGCAAACGCTTATCACGAGGACGTTAAGAAATCTATCGACGCGGGAATGAACGCGCATCTTGCGAAGCCCATTGATATTTACGAATTAAAGAGAACCTTGAACGAGTGCATAAGCAGAAAGGATTAAGATGCCGATGAAAAAGCTTAGAACCGTTACCCTTGCGTTACTTACAGCGACAGTTTTATTGACCTCCTGCAGCCCCGCCGCAAAGCTTAAAAAAAGCAATACAAAGCTATACAACCCAAGTAACGAGATAATAAGCAATAGCCCGATAGACCTCGAAAAAACTGTAATAATCGCGGAGCAGTACGGAAAGTACGACCTCTCCTATCTGGAAGCGGCGATAGAAGAAAAGTTTCCAGACATCGACATAGTTTTTGTTCAGGTCTCTGCGGGAACACAGCAAGCCGCAAATATGAGGCAGAGGTTAATGAACGGCGCGGCAGGCGATATGGTGATAAGCAGCACAACCTTAGGAGTGGACATCGGCGAAGTGTTCAGCGGCGAGTACTTCTATGATTTATCTGGCTGCGAATTTATCAATAATTACAGCCTTGCGTCCTTGAGCTCGAAGTCAGTAGACGGAAGTGTTTATCAAATTCCCGCCGCGAACTCTGGCTTTGGAATATTCTACAATAAAACGCTGTTTCAAGAGCACGGCTGGAGCGTGCCAGAAACAAAGGACGAGTTCTTCTTGCTTTGCGATGAAATCTCCGCGGCGGGAATACGTCCCTTTGTGCCCTGTTTTAAATATGAGACAACTATTTCTGCTGTAGGGCTTGGGTTGAGCGTAGACGCTATGCTAACCGACTCGGAAAGAATTAGCGCCTTCTATGACTATGTTTTGGGAGAGGGAAAAGGACTCGGCGTAATAGAGCCAATACTCGAAACACAACTGAATTTGTTTGACCGAGGTATCGTTAACGAAGCGGACTATTCCTCAAGCGCGACTAAGAACCGCAAAGCGCTTTACGCGGGTGAAATAGCGATGATTCCCTATAACTTTGACTTTAACGGCTTCTATTCTGAGGAAAAGCCCGACTGCGAAATAGGCTTCTTCGGCTTTCCCACCGAAAAGGCGGGCGAGCGCTGGGTCATTATGAGCTATGGCAGCGGAATTAGCCTTACAAAGCAGGGGATGAACGACGAAGCGAAGCGCGACAAGCTGTTGGAGATAATGGAGTTCATCTCAACTTCGGAGGGTCAAGACGCGCTTTTTCAGGGAGTAACGGGCGTGAGCGCGTTGAAGGTATACGAAAACAAGCTCTTTACTAATATGGAGGACCTTAATGCCGCTA
>CAYWJF010000092.1:0-3458 GCA_964458545.1 uncultured Oscillospiraceae bacterium
TGTACAGGTGCCGTTTGCGATAAGCTCCTGCGCGTTATTTGCCCAAACGTCGGTTCCGTGAGAAAGACCCGAAACCTGAACTAAATCCTCAAAGGTCTGCGGATTGGATTCAACAAGCAAACGTCTCACCGTCTCGGTGCCCATTTCAGGTATTCCGAAGGTGCCCGTTTTGCTGTCCACATCCTCCTCGTTTATTCCCAGCGGCTCTACCGAGGTGAAAAGCTTAAATACCTTACGGTCGTTCATCGGTATATCGGTTACCTTAACGCCCGTAAGCGTTTCTATGTAGTGGTACATAGTCGGAACCTCGTGCCCGAGCTCGTCAAGCTTTAAAAGGGTATCGTGCAGGGAGTTGAAGTCAAAATGGGTTGTTATTACGTCCGCCTCGGATTTATCCGCCGGGTGCTGAGCGGGACAGAAATCGGTAATATCGTAGCCTTGCGGCACAACGACCATTCCGCCGGGGTGCTGACCAGTCGTTCTTTTTACGCCAACGCAGCCCAAGGCGAGTCTGTTTTCCTCCGCCTTGTTTACAACCTCGCCGTTGTCCTCAAGGAACTTTTTCACATAGCCGAACGCCGTTTTGTCCTTAAGCGCCGAGATTGTGCCCGCCTTGAAAACGTGGTCCTTTCCGAATATCTCCTCGGTGTAGCGGTGCGCCTGAGACTGATATTCAGACGAAAAGTTAAGGTCAATATCGGGCTGCTTGTCGCCCTTGAAGCCAAGGAAGGTCTCAAACGGTATGTCCTGTCCGTCACCGCGAAGCGTTTCGCCGCAGACGGGGCAAACCCTGTCTGGCAAATCGAAGCCCGAGCCGACGTCGGGCGTAAATTCAAAATACTTGCAACGGTCGCAGATATAATGCGGAGCTATCGGGTTAACCTCCGATATGCCTAACAAAAACGCGATAAATGACGAGCCGACTGAGCCACGGGAACCGACGTGGTAGCCGTCGCTCTCCGACTTTGAGACAAGCTTTTGCGCTATTACATAAAGCACCGAGTAGTGGTTTCCTATAATAGACTCAAGCTCCTTATTCATACGCGCCACAACCGTTTCGTGCGGGTTATCACCGAAGATGCGTTTAAGCGAGTCCTTCGCCGTGGAAAGAAGCGTTTCCTCAGCGCCCTCAATTGACGGCGTAAAGGTTCCCTCAGGAATAGGCTTAATGTCACTTTCGGTCAAATCCGCTATTCTTTGCGGATTATCTATAACCGCCTCTATCGCGGTTTGCTCGCCGAGATAGGAGAACTCCTCAAGCATCTCGTCGGTCGTTCTGAATACGAGCATGGTGCTCTCGTCGGAGTAGCCCATTCCGTGCATAAGAATACGACGGTAAAGCTCGTCCTTTTCATCAAGGAAATGCGCGTCACAGGTGGCGCAGAAGGGCTTGCCCGTCTCCTTCGCAAGCTTTACAACCTGACGGTTTAACTCCCTTATAGCCTCTATGTCGGGAAGTGTACCGTTTTCAACCATAAACTTGTTATTCTCAACCGGCTGAATTTCAAGATAATCGTACTTTCGCGAGATTTCAATTATGTCCTCCCACGGACGCCCCTCAACAAGCGCGCGATAAACCTCGCCCTGCTCGCAAGCAGAGCCGATTATCAGTCCCTCGCGGTACTTCATAAGCTCGCTTTTAGGTATTCGCGGTCTGTTGTAAAAATACTCAAGATGGCTGAGCGTAACGAGCTTATAAAGGTTCTTAAGCCCCGCTTGGTTCTTCACAAGCAGAATCATATGGTTCGGCTTCGTGTGCTTATGCCCGCGCCCGCCGAGGCGGTCGTTTATGTCGCAAAGCTTTTCAATACCCGCGTCCTTCATAAACGGCAGAAGCTTAAAATATATGCGCGCAAGCGCCGCCGCGTCGTCGTTGGCTCGGTGGTGTTCAAAATTCTGAAGCTTAAAATACGACGTTAGAGAATCAAGCTTATGCTTCTTAAGTTCGGGCAAAAGAGACTGTGAAAGCGCCAACGAGTCAACGGACACGGGCTTTCTGTCTATAAGACAGCGCTTCATCGCCGCTTCAAGGAAGGACATATCAAAGGCGGCGTTATGCGCCATAAGCGGACAGTCCTTCGCGTAGGCGAAGAAATCAAGTAGCGCCTCGCGCTCCTTCGGCGCGTCCTTTACGTCACCGTCGCGTATCCCCGTAAGCTCTGTTATTCGCGCGGGTATCTCCCTTTCGGGGTCAACGAAGGTGTCAAAGCTGTCTATAATTTCGCCGTCCTTTATTCTTACGGCGCCTATTTCAATAATCTTGTCCGCCATAGCGGAAAGCCCCGTGGTTTCGAGGTCGAAGCAGACTATCTCGCCCTCAATGGGAAGTTCGGACGTTCCCTTGACCGCCTTGACGGAGTCGTCCACATAGTAACACTCTACGCCGTAGATGACTTTGAAATCAGGCACAAGCTTACGCGCGTCGCCGAGCGCCGCGGCAGCGTCAGGGAACGCTTGAACAACGCCGTGGTCGGTAATAGCAACGGCGTGGTGTCCGAAGGACGCGGCGCGTCTTACTACGCTGCCAGCGTCTGGCAGGGCATCCATAGAGGACATATTGGTATGTAGGTGCAGTTCTGTGCGCTTGCGTTCAGACAGGTCTTTTTTTGTCTTCTTTGTTACTTTAATAATGTCCCTTGGGCTCATAACGAACTCGTTTTCATAGCGGTCGTGCGCTATCTCGCCCGCTACAACAAGCGTATCCCCAACCGCCACCGAAGCAAGCGCTTTAAAGTCGCCGTTTCGGTCAAACACCTTCATATTTACCGAGCTTGTATAGTCGGTAATTGAAACGGAATAAACCGTGTTCCCGTTCCTTGTCTCGCGTGTCTCGGTAAAAAACACATCGCCCCAAACGGTGCATTTACCGCCGTCAAAGACAACCTCGCGAAGCGGCTTTACCGCCTCAAGCGAGGGCTTTCTTCCTATAACAACAGAGTACTCTTCATTCTCAAGCTCTAAGTACTTGCATTTCATATCGCTCGCCGCGAGCGCGTTCTTCGGCTTCTTTGGCTTTTCCTTAAAAGACGCCGCTTTTAGTGAGGAAGGCTCGGTTATCGGCTTAATGTCCTCTATCTTCGTCTCGGTTACGCCCGAAAAGGTGACGCTCGGCATAACGCCGAAGCACCTGTTCGCTTCGGCTGCGAAAACTCGTTCAAACTCCATAGCCTCGAGCACCTGAAGTCCGCCGTGGGTCAGCTCTACGTTAAGCGCCGTGCCGTTAAGGGTCAGTTTACAGCCGTTAAAAAAGCCGTTTACGGGAAGTCCTCTTTTGCTAATCCTTTTCACTATGTATTCAAAAGAGTCGGTAGAAAAGCTCTCGCTCGGAAAGCGTGCTTCGGCAGTTACGTCATAGCCCTTATACTCATTCTTCAGAAATTCCGATAATTCATATGGAAGAAGCGGGCAGAAGCTATCGCAAAACAAAGACAGAACGATTTCTTTTCTGTCTTTGTCGA
>CAYWJF010000093.1:0-3430 GCA_964458545.1 uncultured Oscillospiraceae bacterium
CGGCGCTTGACAATCATCTTGTCAGAGCGGTTGTGTTTTGCTCTTGTCTTATAGCCCAGAGCAGGCTTGCCCCACGGGGTAACAGGTCCGGGACGTCCGACAGGGGACTTGCCCTCGCCGCCGCCGTGCGGGTGGTCGCAGGGGTTCATAACCGAACCGCGAACCGTAGGACGCACGCCCATGTGGCGCTTGCGACCGGCCTTGCCGAGGTTTACGTTGGCATAGTCGATATTACCGACCTGACCGATTGTCGCGTAGCATATTACCGGAACATTGCGAAGCTCGCCACTCGGCAGACGAACGAGAGCCTTGTCGCCCTCCTTCGCCATGAGCTGTGCCATATTGCCCGCGCTGCGGACAAGCTGGGCGCCCTTGCCGGGGTAAAGCTCAATGTTGTGGATAAATGTACCAATGGGGATATTCGTGAACGGGAGCGCGTTGCCGGGCTTAATGTCGGCTTCGGGTCCCGACATAACCGTGTCGCCGACCTTTAGGTCAACGGGGGCTATGATGTAGCGCTTTTCGCCGTCCTCATACTTGAGAAGTGCTATGTGCGCTGTTCTGTTGGGGTCGTACTCGAGGGTTAAAACCTCGGCGGGCATACCGATTTTTTCGCGCTTAAAGTCGATTACACGGTATTTCTGGCGATTTCCGCCGCCCTTGTGACGAACAGTGATTCTGCCGGTATTGTTACGGCCGCTGTTCTTCTTTAGCGGTTCGAGCAGGCTTTTTTCCGGCTCAACCTTCGACAAGCCCGAGAAGTCGGTCACGGTCATTCCGCGGCGACCGGGGGTTGTCGGCTTAAACTTCTTAATAGCCATGTTTCCTTTATCTCCTTATGAGCTTTTGCGGGAGCGAGGCTCCCATACTTTTCCCATGCCTTAAGCTTGGGCTTCTTCTTTAATGACTTATATTAATTAATATATATACTAATTAAATTAGGTCATACTCTCGAAGAACGCGATACCCTTACTGTCGGCAGTCAGGGTAACGATAGCCTTTTTCCACGAGGCGGTGTAGCCCTCGCTTCTGCCCTGACGGCGAAGCGCGCCCTTAACGCTCATCGTGTTGACCTTCGAGACCTTTACGTCGAAAAGCTTTTCAACCGCGCTTGCGATTTCAATCTTGCCGGCGTCCTTGGCGACCTTGAAGGTGTACTTTTTCATGGCTGTTTGCGCCATGCTTCTCTCGGTGATAACCGGAGCGAGGATTACGTCCTGTGCTGTCTTCATTTCGCATAGACCTCCTCAATCTTCTTGATGGCATCCTTTGTTACGACGAACTTGCCGCTGTTAAGAATGTCGTAGACGTTGATGGTGTTTGTAAGAGCGGTCTTGCAGCCCTCGATATTGGCGGAGCTCTTAATTACGAACTCGTTCTTTTCGGGCATTACTATAAGCGCCTTACGCTCGACGCCGAGAGCGCCTAACATATTAACCATTGTCTTCGTCTTGTAGCTGTCGAGCTTTATGTCGTCAACAACTATTATTTCGTTTGCCTGAGCCTTGGCGGAGAGCGCCGAGATTATTGCGAGACGTCTTACCTTCTTATTGAGGGACGTTCTGTAATCGCGGGGCTTTGGTCCAAGTGCGATACCGCCGTGAGTCCACTGCGGGCTTCTTGTGGAGCCCTGACGAGCGCGGCCAGTACCCTTCTGCTTGTAGGGCTTCTTTCCGCCGCCGCTGACTTCGCTGCGGGTTTTGGTTGACTGTGTGCCCTGACGCTGGTTCGCGAGGTAGCTTACTACCGCCGCGTGCATAACGACCTTGTTGGGCTCAATTCCGAATACGGCGTCCGAAAGCTCTATTGTGGATACTTCTTTGCCCGCCATATCAAATACTTTAAGCTTAGCCATTGATATATCCTCCTTTACGCTTTCTTTACGCTGTCGGTGATGCAGATTATCCCGCCCTTGGGTCCGGGCACCGCGCCCTTGATGGCGATAAGATTGTTTTCTGCGTCAACCTTTACTACTGTAAGATTCTGAACCGTTACGCGCTCTGAGCCGAGGTGACCGGGGTTTTTCTTTCCCTTGATAACCTTTGACGGGTCGGAGCAGGCGCCGGACGAACCGGAATGACGGTGAACAGGACCTGTGCCGTGGGTATCCTTAAGGCTGTGGGCGTTGAAACGCTTAATTACGCCCGCCGTTCCTTTACCCTTGCTGGTTCCAACTACGTCGACGGTGTCGCCGATTTCGAAGGAATCTGCTTTGATTACGTCGCCGACGGTGTATTTCGCGGCGTCGTTGAACTTGAATTCGCGAAGGAACTTCTTGAAAGCAACGTCCGCTTTCTCGAAATGACCCTTCATAGGCTTGTTCGTGCCCTTAATTGTTGCGTCTCCGAAGCCGAGCTGTACAGCCTCGTAGCCGTCGTTTTCAACGGTCTTCTTCTGGATTACCACGCAGGGACCCGCTTCCAGAACCGTTACCGGAATGACCTTGGCGTTCTCGTCGAATATCTGTGTCATGCCGACTTTCTTTGCAATGATTCCCTTTTGCACTTTGTGTATCCTCCTTGTAGGTTATTGGTTGGTTTCTTTGAACCAACGTGACCCGTAGCGGCCTTATTTCGATTAAAGCTTAATCTCGATATCGACGCCTGCGGGGAGCTGAAGGCTTGTCAACGATTCAACCGTCTTATTGCTCGGCTTGATTATGTCGATAAGTCTCTTGTGGGTTCTCATCTCGAACTGCTCGCGCGAATCCTTGTACTTGTGTACGGCGCGAAGGATTGTTACGATTTCCTTGTCGGTGGGAAGCGGGATAGGTCCGCTTACGCGGGCACCCGTGCGCTTCGCGGTCTCAACGATTGTTTCAGCCGCTTTATCGACCTGTTCGTTGTCGTAACCCTTGATTCGAATCCTGATTTTAGTTTGGACTGCCATATTACGCCTCCTATAAAATTTTCGGCGAACGATTTTCAACACTGTGCCGTGCGTATCTCGTCTTCTCATTTGAAAATCCGGCAATACCTTCCCTCTTGAAAGTATTTCCGGCGTCGCTTACCCGAGGTAAGCCTCTGCTGTTTCAAAATCGACATCGGATGACCGTAGCCATCATATCATACAGCCAATATTGAGTTTCGCCCTTGTTCTTCGACTCGGACATACTCGGCGAAAATTACCCGTCTCTATGGGCGGCAACCTCCCGCTTCATCGCATATCGTCGCAGTCACCAAGATAGTATAACAAAAGTCCCTGCAAAAAGCAAGGACTTTTTTGAATTAATTTAATAATTTAATTATATATAATACACAAATAAAATGCGGCGCAAACTATACGAGATATTGGTGTGTACAATACAAGAAAAATCGCGCTGTTCTGTTCTGTGCCTCAAGCCGCGTTTTTTCATAAAGCCTTCGCCTGCTTTGAGCTTCCCGTAAGAACAACACCGCGGGCGGCGGTCTTGTTGCTTATTAAAAAAGCG
>CAYWJF010000094.1:0-3328 GCA_964458545.1 uncultured Oscillospiraceae bacterium
CCGTGCGGTCGGTCGAATTATTGTCGTAAACAAAGATTTCCGCCTCAGGAAGTACAGTTTTAAAATCCTTAACTACCTTTTCTACGGTCAATTCCTCGTTAAAGCAAGGGATAAGCACGGCGATTTTCTTCATAAGGCCTCCGCAAACATTGATTTGAATAAAGTATAGCATTTTTCTTAAGTCTGTTCAATAAATGCTAAAAAAAGCTTACTTCTTGCAGTTTATTGACAAAGATTGAAGGGTCTATATAATGATAAAGGACAGAGAAAGGCGGAAATGCTATGGAAAAGTTACCTTTAGCAGAAGCTAAAAGAGAAAAAGCAGTTCGGAATATTGTCTTTGCTCTTTTACTATGCTGTGCTCTTGCGCTTAGCGTTGTAATCGGCTTAACGGAAAGACTGGATGTTTCCTTTAACGCCGTAAACGGAGACTGGCAACACTATAATATGTTTCGCCGCGTGCTGGCGGGTCAAGCGCCGTACCGTGATTTCGCGTTGGTTCTTGGGCTCGGTGTTATCTTCGGAAATTCCGCGCTTCTTGCTGTTATAGGAAATACCTTCGCAAACAGCGTGCTATCCGTTCACCTACTTCTTGCGCTTGTTGGATTTATTATAGTTTTCACCTATGTTTTTATCTTCTTCAAGAATAAGCTTGCCGCTGCGGCGGTTTCGCTTTCGGTAATGGTGTTTTCGCTTTGCTATGATGCTATTTCTACCATAGGCATTGTAGAGAAGCTACCATTTATAAAAAACTTACTTTCTTCGTTAAAAGAGTTGCTGTCGGGCGTATCCTCTCTGTTTGTGCCCGATAACGCCTCGCGCCCCATGCGCTTTTGTATAGTTTTTATTGTTATTCTTGTGCTGTTGCTTATTAACAAATACCGAGGAAAAAAGCTCATCGCAAAGCTTTTTTCGTTACCTGAAGCTTTAAAGTGCGCTGTCTTCGGGGCGTTCGCTGGTTTAATTATACTTTGGGCAAACGATTACGGCTCGTCCGCCTACGTCGGCATCTCTTTTGCCTTCTTTTTATGGTATTTGAAGGACAAGAAATTCTGGAAACTTGTAAGGAATTGCCTTATCTATATTGCGGCAAGCCTACTGTCTCTTTTTGTCGCCGTATTGCTGGTTACGAAGGGCAGCGTAGGCGCGTGGTTTAAACAGACCTTCACCACTACCGACTATCTTTGGTGGTTCGACGGGATAATGTATGAAAGAAAGCCGTTTACTATCTCACAGTACCCGCCGTTTAACGGTGTTCACGCGTTTGAATTCTTACTAACAATAGCGGCGATGATAGTTATTATTATTTTCTTTTTCAAAGCTAAACAGAAAAGCGTTTACGCGATAACGCACATTTTCCTTATATTTACCGCAACCTTCTACCTATATCTTAACTGTTACGAGTATGGCTTTGAACGTGAGTATATGAACCCATACATTCAGTATTCGCTGATGCTTGTGTGCTACGCACTATTTTGCCTCTTCAAGCTTGTTTTAGAGAAGCTTAAAGCAAGAAGACCAATGCAGAAAGTAAAGCGAACAAAAAAGGCAGGACTTATAATATCGTCGCTTGCCCTCTTAGTCTGCGCCGTATTTACTGTAAAGATGTTTTCGTGGTACTACCCGAACCGAAACAACAAGGAGCGGTATATCGACTCGCTCGGTGGCAACGTTTACGCCTTCTATGATGACCTTCTTATGACTGAAAAGAAGCTTGAGGGACATACTCTCTTCTCCACCTATGCGAGCGCGCTCGAAGCTATGCGAGGAGAATTTCAGCCGACAAAATATGATTACATTCTTCACGTCTTCGGTGACGAGGGAAGAGCGGAGTATGTGCGCCAATTTCACGAGTTTGACCCCGATTACGTTTCCATTATAAGCCGTAATTACACACGTTGGGAAGCGTGGATATGCAATCAAAACTGGTTCTTCTATAGGGAGCTGGCACCTAATTACAGCTATGAATTCTCCAACGCTTATGCAAGGTATCTTGTGAAGAACACAGAGGGAAATGCGGTTGATACAGAGTATAACGTAACCGTGGAGAAGCTTGATGACGCAAGCGTGATAATAACCGTTAAAACCGATGAGACAGACAAACGCCTTATTTCAGATATATGCCTTTCGTGGAGCTCCTCCTTTACCGAAGAGCGTTGGAAGCAAGGAGCGATAAGAAAGATAGTCTCGGTAGAGGGAACAAATGAATATCTTTACCCTTCGGAAAATTTCGACTGTTGGTTTATTCCGTCTGAGAGCGAATGCTGGTACATACCGATTATGATAGAGAATGGCATAGGTGAGGTTACTATAAAAACGACACCCTCAAGTTGTACGACGCTTGACAACGTAAGCGCTAAGGTAGAGGGTGTGTATGACGCGGATAAATTTTTAGGCGAATGGGAATAGAAAAAGAGCGGCGCTTTCGCGCCGCTCTTTTTATCAGTTCTGCTTTATGCCGAAATCCTTTAACTTATCTATAATTATAACCGCCACCGCCGTGCTAATAACAGCCTCGACAAGCATATATGAGCCGTTATAGAGCAGCGAGTATATTGGTGACGCGTAGCCGAATTCGTTGGGCCAAAGCGCGTCCCATATGAACCAGCCGGTTATGAAGTGGCAGAGAAACCGCGAGAAGAAGGTGACGGCAATGCCGACGGTGACCTCAGCCTTCGCGCTTTTAAGCTTACCGCGAAACGCGCCCGCGAAACCTATTACGGTGTAAGCGAGGATATAGTCAAGCAGAATTATCGCCGCCGCCATAGCTGCGCTTGAGGCGTAGCGCACATTGTCAAGTCCCAAAAACATCTGTAGCACTGAAAAGACGAAGGCAGCGAAAAGTCCGTACTTCGTGCCGCGGCGGAAGGCAAAGATAACGAGCGGGAGCATAGCGCAGAGCGTCACTCCGCCGCCCATAGGCAAATCCACCTTAATAAGGCTTAGAATAGTGCCGAGCGCCACCATAATTGCCCCCTCGGCGAGAGCCTTTGTCGGGAAAGCTTTTCTTTTTTCCATAGTATTCACTCCTTTGTTTTGTAAAAAAACAAAACGCCCGTTATCCGAAAGGATAAGGACGTAAAAAGCAAAATAGTATTTACACTTCCTACGCCGGCATTATCCGGTTCAGGTTCAAAGGGACCTGACGAACGTTCGTCAATCTCAGCCCAAAGGCGCCCCTGTGTTTTGTTTTTTTAAACTATACCGCGTTGACGAGCGGTTGTCAAGTAAGCTTATTCGTCTGCTGATGACACTATCTCATATTTATCCTTTATCTTGTCTATCTGCTTTCCTATCGTTGCGAAGTAGTAAACGGTGTAAACGACAA
>CAYWJF010000095.1:0-3321 GCA_964458545.1 uncultured Oscillospiraceae bacterium
CAAGGTACGCCGCCGCGAAAAGCTTCGCGAAGAAGTTCTTGCCGCAGCCGTCCTCACCGAGGATAAGGCTCGCGTGAAAGACGCGGTTTGCCTCCAAAAGCTCGGTAACGTTTTGTTTTAGCTCCGCGTTTCCGAGAAGGGGAGCAAAATAATCAGATTTTTTCAAAGCGCTCAATATTCTGTACGAAAAGCGTGGCGCCGCCCACGGTTACCTCGACGGGATAGGCGCTCGGAAGCCCCATTCCGTAGGAGGCGGTGGAGGGAACGAGATTCTTGCGCTGCTTGCTTTGCTCCGTAATGATTTCGATAACGCGGTCCACCTTGTCGTCGTCAACGGCGGTTATGAAGGTGACGTTTCCCGCAAGCAGGAAGCCGCCCGTGGTAGCCGTGCGGGTGACGGAAAAGCCCTCGCTCGTAAGACCGGATTGTACAGCCGTGCTGTCGTCCTTGTTGACTATAGCCGTAATAAGTTTCATAGCAGAAGCTCCTTTTCGAGTCATTAATATTATAACCTATTACTCTTATTGTTATTTTATCATTAAGCCGAATAAAATGCCACTTTATTTTTACAGGTTTGCAATTTTATTAACGCAGATTAAACGGAAAGTTGAACTACCTTTCCTTTCGCGCGCGAAAGCGGTTAAAACCGAACACGCAGTAAAGGCACTTTTCAACGATTTCAACAGAGTTTTCAACAATCGCCGAAAAATCGTTTTATACAAACCGTAATCTATAAAAGATTAAATATACTTTCGTTTGACATTATTCCTACGTTTTAATACCGAAAAAAAACAAAATTTCACGAAAATTGAAAAATAGTGTCAGCGCAGAGACTCAAAGAAACGCTTTAAAAGCGCGGAGCATTCCTCGTTTAATACGCCGCTTTTAAGTATAGGGGTGTGACCGAGCGGCATTTCAAAAAGGTTGCATACGCTGCCAGCGCAGCCCGCGCGCTCGTCAAACGCGCCGAAAACCACCCTCTTAAGTCTTGCGTTAACTATTGCGCCCGCGCACATTACGCAGGGCTCGAGCGTTACATATAGCTCGCATTCGTTGAGCCGCCAGCCGTGAAGAGCCTTGCAAGCGCGGTCTATAGCGAGTATTTCGGCGTGGTGCAGGGCGTTATTCTCGCTTTCGCGGGTGTTGTAGGCGCGGGCAATTATCTCGCCCTCGCGCACAATCACCGCTCCTATCGGAGCCTCGCCCAAGGAGAACGCAAGCTGAGCCTCGGAAAGCGCCTCGGTCATATACTGCTCGTCTCTTGTCATTATATCGTCTCCATTCTGCGAAGAATCAGAAGCACGGCGAGCGCAAGCCACGCCGCCGAAAAGTAATTGCCGAAAAATCTAATCGGTGAAAGAGTCTGCTCGCGAAGCATCGCAAGAAGCCCGCCGCCCTTCCTTTTTATAAAAACATAAATCATTATAAGCGCCGCAACCGCCGATACAATAAAGAGACAGGCGGAAAAGACAGCATACGCGCCGCTGTTCGCCGCTACGAGGTACTGCGACACGAACGCAATTAGGTTATTTATAAAATGAAAGATTATTGAAGGGATAATCGAGTCAGTTTTAATATATAGGTACCCGAAAAAAAGCCCGAATAGAAACGCAGATGGGATAGCGGAAAGCGTCGTGTGGCTCAAGGCGAACAGCAAAGCTGAAACTATAACCGCGAAACCGCTGCCGTACTTCCGAAGCGACGAGATAACCGCCCCGCGAAAGAGTATCTCCTCCAAAACCGAGGAAAGAAGCACATATTTAACAAAAAGTAACGCAAGTTCGCCGAAGCCGTTAAATGATAGGGTGGTTCCGTTAGTGGCAATCCCAACAGCGGCAAGCAGTTTACCTATGCCGACGTTAAGCTGCGTAGAATAGAAGAACACGGCGAGGTAGATAACGAGCTGTTTTAAGAAAGAAAAGCCGCTGGGCTGATTAAAAAAGCCTAGTATATTTTTACTCGGCAATGCAACAAATATCGCCGCTGATATGCTAACAGCGTAAACAAGCGCCTGAATAACTACCACTGCCGTGCCCTCAAGGCGCAACAGCGACATGAGCAGAGAGAGCAGAAGGCTTAAAATTATGTATAATAAAAGTGCAAGTGACAGTCTTGTAAAGACGGCGTTTCGTTCGCTCGCTTCCTTTTCCATAATACCTCGTAAAATCTTAATACTGAAATTGTATCACAAAACAAATGTTCAAGCAAAGTCCGTTTTATCGGACAGGTAAACCGCTATAATGCAGATAAAGAAAGGCGGTAGGGAAGATGAAAAGAAGTATTAACGAGTTTTACGAGCTTTTGGCAAACCTGTTTGGCGTATTCGATACCGATTGGCAGAGCGATTTCGGCGATGATGGCTACAAGGATTATTTCGGTCGCGCGGACATAAGCGAACCCCTGTTTTTGTCGGATATCCAGCCCAGAAATGAGCTTGCCGTCGAGGTAGTCCGCGCGAGACGCAGGGCATAACTACTTAATGTGCAGTTGCGCAGGTAAAGTCTTATTGACCTTTGCGCTTATTAAAATGTACTGCGTACACAATAAAAGAGCGCCGACATCAGTCGGCGCTAAGCTTTATTATTCGTTCGGTATAGCTTCTGCGGAATAAAGGTAATTAATCTGTTCGTCCTTGTAGTTTAAAAGCAGGGTAATTCGGGCGGTTTCGGTCTGCCATTCTTGAAAATATTGAAGGTATTTATGATAGATTAAAAGATGGTCTCCGTCGCCCTCATGGTCCTCAAGGTCATTCTTTAGGAAGACGCGATAGTCGTCGTTCAGCGGCGCGCCGTATATTGAGGTAATGTAGCTCGACATAGCGGCAAAGCGTTCCATATTAGAACCGATGGTGGTTTCGTTAATTAAAAACTTGCACTCGGCGCTGACAAGAGCGTTGTCCTTGAAGTAGTAGTATATTTCCGCGTCCTCGCCGTTCATAGAGGTTGTATAAAATATGAAATCGTCGTCGGCGTAGACAAAATCCGCGCTTTCCTTATTTGAAACCTGCGAAATACTCATACCGAAATCCACGTCACGGAAGTCGTGCGGCTTTTTACTGCCGCAGGAAGCAAGCGTAAATGAAAGGCAAAGAATAAGTAGAGCCGCGGTAAGACGTTTGATATTCAAAGGTAGAACCTCCTATGAAAGTGTAACAAATATTATATCAAAACAAATCGGTTAATTCAATATTCTTAATATTGACACTAAAAAAAGGTTGTGCTATTATATACAAGCACAAAACGCGCCGGTAGCTCAGCTGGATAGAGTGACTGGCTACGAACCAGTAGGTCGGGGGTTCGAGTCCCTTCCGGCGCACCAAAA
>CAYWJF010000096.1:0-3026 GCA_964458545.1 uncultured Oscillospiraceae bacterium
AAAAAGGCGTTGCGAAGCTTCGCCGGCAACAGGTAGTATACCGTCACCGCCACGAGAAGAAATATAATATATGTCAGCGAGTTGAAAAGCATCGTCTATCCTTTATTTTTGTAGATTGTAACACTTTCGGGGTCAGGTGAAACAAACAGCGCCTCAGCAAACCTTTTCTTTTCGGCGTTCGCAAGGTGAAAGCCATCATAAAAATTGTCGTCGACCTCGGTAAAGCTGTTTACATACTCAAAATCATAAACCGTCGCGCGATTTTTCAAAAATTCCTTTGACTCTTCGATATCCTTTTCAATAGAAAGCGGTTCTATGACGTTTGTAAATATTGACTCGTGCATAGGCGGGAAAACAAAGATTAGCTCTATACCGTTTTCGTCACAGTAGTCTATCATCCTTTGAAGCTCAGAATACACCTCTGCTTTTATCGAATATCCCCCTGCGAACTGCCCGCGAATAATTTCAGCATAATCCTCGAGGTTCTTTCTGTAAACTTCTCCGTGCTCGGCTGGGATATCCTGCGGCGCGTCAAAGAGCGTGGGGTTTTCGGGGTAGCTTTTTAGCTCAGGTTTACCTAAAACATCAGCCGCTGCATTTACGGTCTTGTATTTTACAGTATTTAGCGCCTCAAGCCAGTAGTTAAAGTTAGAAATGAACTTAAAGGGATTATTCACCTGTTCAAGAACGTCAGGTATACGCGACTCTTTATCGGTGTATCTGCCTAAAGAATAGAAGCTAACGCCAAAAACCACCTTTTCAAGCTCTGTGTTTTCGGTGGCGTACCAAAATAAATCAAGGTTCTCACGAAGCGACGCGCCGCCGAAGGCGAGCGTCGAATAATCCTCACCTGTTATCTCTTCTATATACTCCACGTTAAGGTTTGCCATTTGGGAGTCACCGAAGATTACGTTTTTCGGCTTTTCCTTTCTAACCTCGCGCATTGAGGAAAGCGGACGCGAGATATATGTGGCGTCGCCCTTCAAGCAAAAATAATCATACGGCTCAAAGATAAAGAAAAGCAAGAACAGTATGATAAACGGTATTATGAAAATGGCAAGCTTTTTTAACAGTCGCATAGTCGCTCCTTAAACAAACTGGCTTTCGTAAAGCTCTTTATATACTCCGCCCTTTTTAATTAGCTCAGCGTGGGTACCCTGCTCCTCTACGCCGCTGTCGGTAAGGACAATTATCTCATCGGCGTTCTTAATTGTGGAAAGCCTGTGCGCCACCACAAGGGAGGTGCGCCCCTTACAAAGCTCGTCGAGCGCGTCCTTAAGCTGCTGCTCGGTTGCGTTATCGAGCGCCGAGGTCGCCTCGTCAAGAATAAGTATCTCTGGGTTCTTGAGGAAGATACGCGCAATCGCTATCCTTTGCTTCTGTCCGCCTGAAAGCTTAACGCCACGCTCGCCGACATAGGTATCGTACCCGTCGGGCAACGACATAATAAAATCGTGTATACTCGCGCGCTTCGCGGCGCTTATAACCTCGTCGCGCGTCACGTCGCCCGAGGCGTAGCCTATATTGTCAGCCACCGTACCAGAAAAGAGGAAAACGTCCTGTTGAACTATACCGATATTACGCCGCAGACTTCCGCGGGTGATGGTCTCTATATCTCTTCCACCTATCGTAATAACGCCGCTGTCAGGCTCATAGAAGCGCGGAAGCAGATGGCAAAGCGTAGTCTTGCCGCCGCCCGAGGGACCGACAAGCGCTATCTTCTCGCCGTTCTTAATCGTTATATTTAGCTTGTCAAGAATATGCCTTTCCGTGCCGTAGGTAACGGTAACGTCCTTAAAGACGATATCTCCCGAAAGGTCGTTAACGTCGGCAGCGTCTTCGCGCTCCTTTTCAGGCTCAACGTCCATTAGCTCGCAGTATCTCTCGAAGCCTATCTTGCCGTCCTCGTATATCTCGACAAACTGGGTCAGCCTTCTTATCGGCGTAATGAACTGTCCGATATAGAGGAAGTACGCCGCGAAGTCGCCTATATCAATCCTTCCGTAGAAGTAGTAAAGTCCACCCGCGATAAGCACAATAAGGTACATTGCGTCGGTAAAGAAGGTCATAGAGGCAAAGAACTGCGCCATAGCGATATATGCGCCGCGTTTTGAGTCCTTAAACTCAATAAGCGTCTTTCCGAACTTCTTCATCTCGCCCGATTCGTTATCGAACGCCTTTGCGACCCTAATACCCGAAATGGAATTCTGAAGCTCCGCGTTGATTTTTGCCATAGTTTTGCGGGATTTCATAAAGCTCTCGTCCATACGCTTACGCATAAGAAGGGTAAAGAACAAGAAGAGCGGCAGCAGCGCAAAGACGATAAGAGTAAGCGGAAGATTAATTGTGCAAAGGAAGATAAACGAGCCGACAAGCATAAGCACCGAGCTTAACAGCATTTCGGGCCCGTGGTGGGCAAGCTCGGTCACACCCTCAAGGTCGTTAACCACCCGCGACATAAGCGCACCCGATTGATGCTCGTCATAGTAGGTGAAAGGCAGTTTCTGAAGATGCGAAAAGACATCCGTTCGCATATCCATCTGCATTTTAACCCCAATAAAATGCCCATAATAGTTCATAAAATAGTTAAGCCCGTATTTAACAAGATAAATAGCAAGCAGTATCCCCGCAAGTGTAATTAGCATACGAAGGTTTCTGTCGGGAACATACACGTTAATTATCTCGCGGGTAATCATCGGGTACGCGAGGTCGCATATCGTTATAACTACCGCCGCAAGGATATCGGCGGTTATGCCGAGCTTGTACGGCTCATAAAACTTTAAAAAACGCCCAAGCGTTGTTTTCTTCTTAATAATTCTCACCACTCATATAAATATACATTTTAGATTATAACACAACTGCTTCTTAAAATAAATAAAAAAGCGGAAGCTTACGCTTCCGCTTTTCGGTTTTAGTTTTAGCCCTCGGCTCTTTCAACAAGAGCGGCGTATTTGTTCTTTGCGTTCTCCGTCGCCTTCTCGAAGAGGTCAGCCGCGCGCTCGGGGAAGGAGCGTTCAAGCGAGCTA
>CAYWJF010000097.1:0-2977 GCA_964458545.1 uncultured Oscillospiraceae bacterium
CTGTTTTATATAGTCGTAATCCTCACAGTACGCCTCCCTTTCGGGGCTTACCGCCTTTGTCGTGCCATCCTCGCAAAGCGACCAATCCTGCGAAACCGTATACGCGTGCAGTACGTTTCCGAAATGCGTTTTGCTTGCCTTGTAAAATTCGTCAACCCAGTTTTCTTTTACAATATCGTCGTCATCTAATACTGCTATATACTTTCCGTCTGAAAGCTTAATTCCCTCGTTTAGCGGGGTGGACCGTCCGCCGAAATCAACGGTATGAATTCTAACCCTATCCTTTATACTCTTCGGAAGCCCATCAACAAGCTCGGTTACTGAAATTCTATCCTCATCGGAAACCTTGTGAAGCATAAGAAAAACGTCAAAGTCTTTGTTTTTCTGAGAGTAAAGCGACATAAGCGCTTCGCGAAGCAGTACGTTTCTTTTACCTTGAGTGCGCATTATTACGCTGATAAACGGCGCTTTCTTTTCCCCTGCTGAGCTCTCGCCCTTTTCCTCTGTGGGTACAAACGCCCGCACCAGCTCGGTCTTGTCTCCACTTACAGAAAGCTGGTTTTTTAGTTCTTTTATATAACCGCCCACAAGGGTATTCTCTGTAAAAAGAAATTCTTCTTTTTCGCCCTTATCAATTGAAGGGTCTTTTTCTTTATCAAAGCTTCCGCATAAACAAAAGCCCTCTTCAAAAAACAGTTCCTCAAGCCTCTTCTCGGTATATAGCTGCATAGGCTTTTCCCTCCTCTTTTCCTCATTGGAAAAGGAAAGGTTTCCCTCAAGAAGCCTTAATACAACCTCGGTGGAGGCGGCGTTAATAACAGAAACGATAACGGGCGCGGAATAACTCACTGAAAGCTTATGGGCAAGCGATATGAGACTTTTGGGTGAGGAAGAAAACTCAAGCTCGCCGAAAAGCGTTATCGCGGCGACGCTTCGGTTTTTGACAGTCCTTTTTATCTGCTCAAAGCTCTCCTCAAGCCCTACGCCTTCCTTTTGCTCAAACGAGACGCGTTCATACTGCGCGCCAAGCTTTGTGAAACGTTCAGGACTTTCGCTGCCTAAATCTATTACAACACCGCTGTCGGCGTTCTTTTTAATGTAGTCTTCCCAGCCGCCCTGCTTTTTCATAGCCACCTCTTATTCGTGTTGTTTTTGAAGTCTTGCCGCTACCCAGCCGCCGTCCTCGGCGGCTTCTGTTAGTGTAAAGCCTTCTTCTTTTAACGTGTTTAACACCTCGTCGCGGCGGGAATCAATAATACCGCTGACTATAAGTGCGCCGCCCTCTTTAAGCTTTTCAAAAAACATACCGCCCATCGCGATAATTACGTCGGAGACAATATTCGCGACTATAATATCGTAGCCGCCGCCGACCTTCTCAAACAACGCCTCGTCTGAAAGAATATCGCCGCAAAGCACGGTAATTTTTGCGTTATTCTTTTTTGCGTTAAGCGCCGCTATCTTAACCGAGTTCTCCTCGATATCTACAGCCGCTACCTCCGCCGCGCCGAGCTTCTTCGCGCCTATCGCGAGTATGCCGCTGCCTGTGCCCATATCGAGTACCCGCTCGCCGCCCCTTACCGTTCTCTCAATAAGCTCAAGGCAAAGCCGCGTAGTCTCGTGCTTGCCCGTGCCGAAGGCGGTTTCGGGGTCGAGCGATATAACTATGCCTCCGCTCTTCTCTTCAAAGCTCTCCCACGACGGGCAGACAACCAGCCTTTCGCCTATACGCTCAGGCTTGTAATACTTCTTCCACTCGTTCATGAAAACGCTCTCCAGCGCCTTGCTTGTGCCAAGCTCGTACCAAACGCCGCAGTCCTGAAGGCGCGCTTCAATAAAGGAAATCGCCTCGCTGGGGTTTTGGTCGGCGGGAACGTATATGTGAATCTTCGCGAAGGACTTATCTATCGATAGCAACGCGTCGTCGATATAGTCCACCCTCGGCGACGCAGAAAGCGTTTCCTCCATATCGGAATAATCCTCGATATAGATACCGTAGGGCACCGCCATATTAGCGACAGCCGAGGCTGTCTCGCAGTCCTCGCTTTTTACCTTTATGAATATTTCGGTATAGTCCATCAGTCGTCCTTGCCAAAGGCTTTTCTAATTCTGTCCGCGAAGCTCTTGCGCTTTTCGTAGTTCTTGTCTACGGAAAGGGTGCTTTCAAACTTCTCAAGCGCCGCCTTCTGTTCCCTCGAAAGCTTTTTGGGCACCTCTATTTCAACGTTGACATACATATCTCCGCGCCCGTCGCCGCGTAAGTAGGGTATACCCTTTCCGCGAAGGCGGAAGGTGGTGTCGGGCTGGGTTGAGTCTGGGACGGTAAACTTTATCTTTCCGTCTATTGTCGGTACGGTTATGTCAGCGCCGAGCGCCGCTTGCGAAAAGCTGAGAGGCACGGTGACGTAAACGTCGAAGCGGCGTCTTTCAAATAACGGGTCGGGTCTTACCGACACGATAATAACAACGTCGCCATTCGGTCCGCCGTTAATTCCCGCGTCGCCCTTGCCGCGAAGGCTCATGCTCTGCTCGTCGTCTATGCCCGCGGGTACCTTAACTTCTATCTTCTTCTTGGTCTTTACACGTCCGCTACCCGAACACTTAGAGCAGGGGTTGTCTATAATTTTACCCTTGCCCGCGCATTTGGGGCAGGGTTTGGTTGTGCGCATTACCGAGCCGAAGATGCTGGACTGCTGTACGGTAACGTAGCCCGAGCCGTGGCACTGGTCGCAGGTAACGGGGTTACTACCCTTCGCCGCGCCGTTGCCGCCGCAGTCGGGGCAGGTCTCCATAACGTTTATCGCTATCGTCTTTGTGCAGCCGTGCGCCGCCTCCATAAAGGTAAGCGGAAGGCTCACGCGAATATCGCCGCCACGCTTCGCGGAGCTCGCCTCGCTTCTTCTTGAGCCACCGCCGAAGCCGAATCCCTGACCGAAGAAGGAACCGAACAGGTCGCCTAAATCCATATCGAAGCCCTGAC
>CAYWJF010000098.1:0-2935 GCA_964458545.1 uncultured Oscillospiraceae bacterium
GACGTAAAGCTGCGCTTTGCGTTTTGTTTTCCTGACAATTACGAGGTGGGTATGTCCCACCTCGGCTTAAAGATACTTTATTACATAATGAACAAGCGCGAGGATATATGGTGCGAAAGAGTATTCGCGCCGTGGTTTGATATGCGCGAGCAGATGGAAAGGTACAACTACCCGCTCTTCGCGCTTGAAAGCAAGGACCCGCTGACCGATTTTGATATAGTAGGTTTTACGCTTCAATATGAAATGTCCTATACGAATATTCTTTATATGCTGTCTCTCGCGCATATACCCGTTTGGTCCAAGGAAAGAGACGAAAGCTTTCCGTTAATTATCGCGGGAGGTCCATGCGCCTGTAATCCCGAGCCGATAGCCGATTTTATAGACCTTTTCGTTCTCGGAGACGGAGAGGAGCTTGACCTTGAAATATGCGAGCTTGTTAAAAAAGGAAAAGAAAAGGGTTGGACGAGAAAAAGACTATTAAAAGAAGCGGCGAAGATAAAAAGCGTATATGTTCCGTCGCTTTACAAGCCGCTTTATAATAAAGACGGCACGATAGCAGAATATAACAAGCGTATAAAAGCCGCGCCCGATAAGGTTGAAAAAAGGGTAATTCTTAACCTTAACGATGCTGAGTATCCAGACAGTATCCCCGTTCCGCTAATTGAAACAATACACGACCGCGCGAATATAGAGGTTCTGCGTGGCTGTGTTCGAGGTTGTCGCTTCTGTCAAGCTGGCTTTATCTATCGCCCCTTTAGGGCAAAGAGCGCAGAAACGCTAAACGCGCAGGCACGTGAGCTTTGTCGCACCACGGGGTATGACGAGCTTTCGCTTATTTCTTTATCTACTAGCGACCATCCGCAGATAGAAGAGCTGTTGGACAAGCTGCTTTCTTGGACGCCCGCGGAAAAGGTAAACCTTTCGCTTCCGTCGCTTCGTATAGACAGCTTAAGCGACGAGCTAATCGAGAAGATTTCCGTAGTAAGAAAAAGCGGGCTTACCTTTGCTCCCGAGGCGGGAACCCAGCGACTACGCGACGTAATAAATAAAAACATAACAGAAGAAGAGATAATGGAAGGCTGCAAGGTGGCGTTCGAGGGCGGCTACACAAGCGTAAAGCTTTACTTTATGCTCGGTCTTCCGACCGAGACGGACGAGGATATCGTCGGTATTGCGGAGCTTGCGCAAAGGATAGTAAACCTTTACTATTCGCTTCCTACAAAGCCGAAGGGAAAGTCGGTAAACGTCAGCGTTAGCTGCGCTTGTTTTATCCCGAAGCCCTTTACGCCGTTTCAGTTCTGCGCGGCGGATATGTTCGAGGAGTTTATTAGAAAGCAGAAGCTATTACGTTCCTCGGTGAGAAGCAAAAAGATTTCTATTAGTACCCACGAGCCGAAAACAAGCTTTATAGAAGCTGTTCTCGCTCGCGGCGACAGACGGCTTTCTAAGGTTATATATGACGTTTTTATGGACGGCGGTATATTTGAAAGCTGGGACGAGGGCTTTTCCTTTGAGCGGTGGCTTGAGGCTCTTAAAAAGAGTAAGCTTTCACCAGAGTTTTACGCGAACCGAGCCAGAGGTTTAGACGAAACAAACCCGTGGGATATTCTCGATTACGGGATAACGAAGGATTTTCTAATTAAGGAATATAAGAAAGCGATAAAAGCAAAGACAACGCCGAGATGCGATATGAAGTGCGCGTCCTGCGGAATAGCGGCTATGACGGGAAGGAAATGCTTTGATAAACGTTAGACTCCACTTTTCTAAAACCTTTGAAGCAAAATATATATCACACCTTGACCTTACAAGGTGCTTTTCCCGCGCGCTTAAAAAAAGCGGGCTTCCGTTGTGGTACACGGAGGGCTTTAATACACATTTGTATCTGACCTTCGCTCTGCCACTCTCCTTAGGACAGGAAAGCCTTTGCGAGACGGTAGATATTAGGCTTTTGAGCGACGAATTCGACCCGAATATCGTTTACGCCATAAATCCGCAGTTGCCTAAAGGTATAGAGGTGTTTGACACTAACATTGCCGAATATAAGGTAGGGGATATAGCCTATGCTCGCTATATTATTGAAATATGCGACGGCGAGATATCTAATGAAAAGATAAGGGATACCACCGAAAAGCTTTTGAGCTCTAAGGAGCTGCTGATTGAAAAGAAGAATAAAAAAGGAATAGTAAAAGAAACTGATATTAAGCCCGCTATTAATAAATACGAGGTGTTTTTGCGTGGCGAAATGTGCTATCTCGACTTGACGTTGAACGCGGGGAGCGAAAGCCCGCTAAACCCAACAGTGCTAACTGGAATGATATTTAAAAGCCTCGGTAGGGAAACCGACCACATACTTATAAAGCGCACACAGATACTGACCAAAAATATGGATAATTTCAGATAAAATGCTTGCATACCGCGGTTTCATGTGGTATTATATTTAAGCTTGCATAATCCTCTGGGCAACCGGCGGGGTTAATGTTTAAAACATTAAGCGGACAGTCCTCTGCTTTTAAAGCATGAATGTCTGATTTTACTTTAGGGAGGAAATCCGAAAATGGATGCAATCAAGACTATCACAGAGGGCATGATGCGCCCTGAGCCGCTGAAATTTGAAATAGGCGACACAATTAAGGTTTACTGCCGCATTAAGGAAGGCGACCGCCAGAGAACTCAGCTTTTTGAGGGAACGGTTATTGCTAAACAGCACGGCGGAATAAGCGAGACCTTTACGGTAAGACGTACCTCTTACGGCGTTGGCGTAGAGCGTGTTTTCCCCGTAAATTCACCGAACGTAGAAAAAATCGAACTTGTAAGACACGGTAAGGCGAGAAGAGCTAAACTCTATTTCCTCAGAGACCGCGTCGGTAAGTCCGCGAAGCTTAAGAGCCGCATAGACTAAGAAAAAGAAAGGAACAAGAAATTGTTCCTTTTTATT
>CAYWJF010000099.1:0-2923 GCA_964458545.1 uncultured Oscillospiraceae bacterium
CCGTATTTCGTCTTACAGCTGCAGCCCATACACGCGCCGAAGCCGCAGCCCATTCTCTCCTCAAAGCTAAACTGTCCGCCTGCTATCTGCGCAAGGTCGTACACCGCTTTTAGCATAGGCTCGGGCCCGCAGCAGAAGGCGTAGTCTGCATTCGGCAGATGCTCCTTAATCGCGTCGGTGACGAAGCCGCGCGTTCCGAAAGAGCCGTCGAGCGTAGAGACAAAGACGTTAAGTCCGAGCGCTCGGAATTCGTCTATATAAAAGGCGTCCGCCTTGTTCGCAAAGCCCAGCGCGACGGCGGGCTTAATTCCCTTTTCTATAAGCTTCTTAGCAAGAAGATAGAGCGGAGGCACGCCCACGCCGCCGCCTACAAGCACGGGGCTTTCGCCGTGCTCGCCGATATCGAAGCCGTTGCCGAGCCCCGTTAGAAGGTCAAGGGTGTCGCCTGTCCTTGCCGCGCGCAGCATTTCGGTACCAGCGCCCACGGCGCGGATAATAAGCGTAAGGGTATCGCCGCTAATGTCACAGACCGATATCGGTCTTCTTAAGAACAAGCCCTCAAGCTCAATATTTACGAACTGCCCAGCGGCGGTTATTCCTGTTACGTCGCCTTGAAGCTTAAGCTCGAATATGCTTTCGTTGAGCGGTCGTATCTCCGTTAGTTTGAATAAGCCCTTTTTCATAATCTCCCCTATTCCGCGTCTATCGTAGAAATTCCCATGGTAATCTCCTCGAGCACGTCGAGAAGCACGCCGACCGTTTCAAGCGCCGTGAACATAGTCACGTTGTTCTCCACCGAGGTGCGGCGGATAATATAGCCGTCGGAATCCTGACTTTCGCTGTCTATGTCGCGGGTATTAATAACGTAGCTGACATACCCCTTACGAAGGGAATCGAGTATCTCCTCGCTGCCCTCGCTCAGCTTCTTCTTTACGCGGGTGCGAATGCCGTGTTCCTTTAGAAATTCCGCTGTGCCGCGGGTCGCCTCGATATTGAAGCCGAGGCTGTAGAAGCGTTTAATTAGCGGCAGCGCCCGCTCCTTGTCCTTATCGGCTATAGTCACAAGGATAGTTCCGTAGTTCGCTACGTTCATCCCCGACGATTGTAGCGCTTTAAAGAGCGCACGGTTAAGTGATTTGTCATAGCCTATTGCCTCGCCCGTCGATTTCATTTCGGGCGAAAGGTAGGCGTCAGCTCCGCGAAGCTTCGAGAAGGAGAAAGCGGGCGCCTTGACGTACCAGCGCTTCTTCTGCTCTGGGAGGACAAGCCCGAAGCCCTGCGACTTGAGCGATTGCCCGAGCATTACCCTCGTAGCTATATCCGCGAGCGAGTAGCCCGAGGATTTTGATATAAACGGCACCGTTCTTGACGAGCGGGGGTTAACCTCGATTACATAGACCTTGTCGTTTTCGTCCACTATGAACTGAATATTGTAAAGCCCCTTTATCCCTATGCCGAGCCCGAGCTTTACCGTGTAGCCTACTATCGTTTCGCGCACACGCTCGTTCACGCTGAAGGTGGGGTATACGCTTATGCTGTCGCCCGAATGTATCCCCGTGCGCTCAACGTGCTGCATAATTCCCGGGATAAACACGTCCCGCCCGTCGCAGACCGCGTCCACCTCAAGCTCCTTGCCTATAATGTACTTGTCCACAAGCACAGGGCGCTTTTCGTCTATCTCCACCGCCGTTTGCAGGTATCGGCGAAGAGATTTCTCACAGTTTACTATCTGCATTGCGCGCCCGCCGAGTACATAAGAGGGTCGCACAAGCACGGGGTAGCCTATCTCTCGCGCGGCGTTCACGCCCGCTTCTATATCGGTAACGGCGAGTCCGCGCGGCTGGGGTATTTTAAGCGTCTCCATTATCTTTTCAAAGGAGTCACGGTTCTCCGCCTTGTCTATCGCCGCGTTGTCGGTGCCTATTATCGGTACGCCGAGGCGGTCAAGCGGCTCGCAAAGGTTTATAGCCGTCTGCCCGCCGAGCGAGACGATAACGCCCTTCGGTCTTTCAAGCTCGATTATATTCATTACGTCCTCTACGGCAAGCGGCTCAAAGTACAGCTTGTCCGAGGTGGTGTAGTCGGTCGAAACGGTTTCGGGGTTATTGTTAATGACTATTGCCTCGTAGCCGAGCTCTTGTATTGTCCATACGGCGTGCACTGTGGAATAGTCGAACTCTACCCCCTGCCCAATCCTTATAGGACCGCTGCCGAGAACGACAATCTTTTCCTTGTCGCTTACGATAGATTCGTTCTCGTCCTCATAGGTCGAGTAGAAATAGGGTACATAGGACTTAAACTCGCTCGCGCAGGTGTCTATCATCTTATAGACGGGCATAATGCCCTCTTTCTTGCGAAGCAGGAAGATTTCCTCCTCGCTCTTGCCGAAGCGTTCGCCTATGTACTTGTCAGAGAAGCCGAGCCTCTTCGCGTCGTAAAGCGTTTCGCGTGTAAGCGTTTTTCCGCAAAGCTTCTTTTCGAGCTTGACTATATTCTTGATTTTATAAAGGAAGAACATATCTATCTTTGTCGCGTTGTTTATAAGCCCGAGGTCAACGCCGCGGCGGATAAGCTCGGCTATCGCGAAGATACGGTCGTCGGTGCCGTCCGCTATGTAGGAGAGCAGCTCGTCGGTCTGCGTATCGTCGAACTTCTTCATATGCAGATGGCAGACACCTGTTTCCAACGAGCGCACCGCCTTTAGTAGGCTCTCCTCAAAGGTGCGGCCTATGCTCATAACCTCGCCCGTCGCCTTCATCTGGGTGGAAAGCTTGTTGGAAGCCGAGGTAAACTTATCGAACGGGAAGCGCGCTATCTTTGTGACAACATAATCGAGGGTCGGCTCAAAGGAGGCGGGGGTGTTGGCTATTTGTATTTCGTCAAGTAAAAGCCCCGTCGCGACCTTCGCGGAAACGCGCGCTAT
>CAYWJF010000100.1:0-2741 GCA_964458545.1 uncultured Oscillospiraceae bacterium
TAGACAGCAAGGAAATCCCCGCGGGCTGGATGGGTCTTGATATCGGACCTGCCACTATTAATCTCTTCTCAGAAGCCATTAAGGGCGCGGGCACCGTTGTTTGGAACGGACCTATGGGCGTATTCGAAATGGACCGCTTCGCGGTTGGAACAAAGGCTATTGCGAAGGCTGTCGCTGACAGCGGCGCAATTAGCATTATCGGCGGCGGCGACTCTGCGGCGGCGGTTGAAAAGCTCGGCTACGCTGACAAGATGACCCACATAAGCACCGGCGGCGGCGCGTCGCTTGAGTTCCTCGAGGGGCTTGAGCTTCCCGGTATCGCGGCGCTTAACGACAAATAAACCATACAAAAACTACACACCCACTTGTGCCCGTCGAAAAACGGGCACAAGCTATCAATAAGGAATTTAAAGGAGAAAACCACAATGGATAAAGCAAAACGCGCCGCCGTTATAGCGGGCAACTGGAAGATGAACAAGACAGCGAGCGAGGCGAAGGCGCTTATAGCCGACCTTATTCCCCTCGTTAAGGACGCGAAATGCAAGGTAATTATCGGCGTTCCCTTTACCGACATTAACGTAGCCGTTGAGATGACCAAGGGCACGAACATAGGCGTAGCCGCCCAGAACTGCCACTTCAAGGAGTCGGGCGCTTACACGGGCGAGGTTTCCGCGCTTATGCTAAAGGAAGCCGAGGTCGAGTATGTTATCCTCGGACACAGCGAAAGACGCCAGTATTTCGCCGAGACTAACGAGACGGTAAACCTCCGTTCAAAAGCGGCGCTCGCGGCTGGACTTAAGCCCATTATCTGCGTAGGCGAGCTTCTTGAGCAGCGCGAGAACGGCACCACCGAAAAGGTAGTTACCGAGCAGACCACGGCGGCTCTTAAGGACGTTACAGCGGAAGAGCTTAAGAATATAATTATCGCTTACGAGCCTGTATGGGCTATCGGCACAGGCAAAACCGCGACCGCGGAGCAGGCGAACGAGGTTTGCGCCATTATCCGTAAGGTAGTAGCGGGTCTTTACGGCGCAGACGCCGCGGACGCTCTTACCATTCAGTACGGCGGCTCTATGAACGCGGGCAACGCTTCGGAGCTTCTCGCTCAGTATGACGTTGACGGCGGACTTATCGGCGGCGCTTCCCTTAAGCCGAACGACTTTGCCGTTATAGTTGAAGCGGCGAGCAAGTAAGCGAGGCTATGTATGAATAAACCCCTTGTTTTAATGATACTCGACGGCTTCGGCTACAATCCCGAAAAGAAGGGTAACGCCATAGCCGCCGCGAAAACTCCCGTGCTTGACGAGCTTTTTAAAACCTGCCCGCATACCCTTATCGGCGCATCGGGGCTTGACGTAGGTCTTCCCGACGGACAGATGGGCAACAGCGAGGTGGGTCACACAAATATCGGCGCGGGCAGAATAGTTTATCAGGAGCTTACGAGAATAACAAAGTCCATTAAGGACGGCGACTTCTTTGAAAACGAGGCGCTAATAGCCGCTATGGACAACGCCGTGAAGAACGGCACAGCCGTGCACCTTATGGGACTTCTTTCCGACGGCGGAGTTCACAGCCATATTGAGCACCTGTTTGCGCTTGTGGAGCTTGCTAAGCGCCGCGGCGTTAAAACCCTTTACGTTCACGCTATACTTGACGGGCGCGACACCCCTCCCGAATCAGGCAAGGGCTATGTAGAGCAGCTTGCCGCAAAGCTTACCGAAATAGGCTTAGGCGAGATAGCCACCGTCGCTGGCAGATACTACGCTATGGACCGCGACAACCGCTATGAGCGCGTTGTGCGCGCCTACGACGCTTACGTCCTCGGCGAGGGTGAATACTTCCCCTGCGCCGCCGCCGCCGTTCAGGCGAGCTACGACAAGGGCGTAACGGACGAGTTTGTTATCCCCGTCATCTGCTCACAGGATGCGGAGATTAAGGAGAACGACAGCGTTATCTTCTATAACTTCCGCCCAGACCGCGCGCGTGAAATTACCCGCACCTTCGTTGACCCCGAGTTTTCGGGCTTCGAGCGCAAGAAGGGCTTCTTTCCTGTCTACTATGTCTGCATGACCGAGTACGACGCGTCTATGCCGAACGTGCATATCGCCTTTTCGCCAGAAGACCTCACTAACACCTTTGGCGAGTATATCGGCGAGAACGGGCTTACTCAGCTTCGAATTGCCGAAACGGAGAAGTACGCGCACGTCACCTTCTTCTTTAACGGCGGCAACGAAACCCCCTACAAGAACGAGGACCGCTGCTTGATTAAATCCCCCTCCGTCGCGACCTACGATATGCAGCCCGAAATGAGCGCCTATCTTGTAACCGACGAGGTGGTAAGCCGCATTGAAAGCGGAAAGTACGACGTAATTATCCTTAACTTCGCGAACTGCGATATGGTTGGCCACACGGGCGTGTTCAGCGCCGCCGTAGCCGCTGTTGAAGCGGTGGACAGCTGCGTCGGACGGGTCGTCGATTCTATCGACGCAATGGGAGGCGTTTGCCTTCTTACCGCCGACCACGGCAACGCCGACAAGATGCTTGAAGCGGACGGCAAGACCCCCTTTACGGCGCACTCGACAAACCCCGTGCCGTTTATGGTTATCGGTCACGACTGCCACCTTCGCGAGGGCGGACGCCTTGCGGACATAGCGCCGACAATGCTCTGCCTTCTCGGGCTTCCCGTTCCCAAAGAGATGAGCGGAAAAAGCCTAATAACCGAATAACAAAGAAAAGCTTCG
>CAYWJF010000101.1:0-2544 GCA_964458545.1 uncultured Oscillospiraceae bacterium
ACCACTATCTTCATTCCACCGAGAATTATATACTCAAGCACGTGCTTTACAAGGTCAATGCCCTTATGAGCGACGAGCCGCGACACAATGCCTATAATGGGCGCGTCATTATTCTCAAGGTGGAAGGTCTCGTTAAGCGCCTTCTTGCACGCCGCCTTGTTTTTAGGCGCGCTATGCGAATAGTTCGCGGCGATATTCGGGTCGGTTTCGGGGTCGTAGGTTTCGGTATCTATGCCGTTTAGTATTCCGCAAAGCTTAAACTGCTTGTCGCGAAGAATACCGTCAAGCCCGTGGGCAAACCACGGGTCAAGTATCTCGGTGGCGTAGGTGGGACTTACGGTGTTTACCTTGTCGGAGCATTCTATCGCGCCCTTAAGGAAGTTAATGCAGCCGCCGTACTCAAGCTCGCCCGCGCTTCCCTCGTCTATGCCGACGACCTCCTTGAGTATCTCCTTGCCGTACTTACCCTGATACTGAATGTTGTGTATAGTAATAAGCGTTTTAATTGAATAGAACTTCGGGTCCTCGCGGTAAAACTTATTGATATATACGTTCGCAAGAGCCGCCTGCCAGTCGTTCGCGTGGATTATCTCCGGCGCAAAATCAATATAGCGCAGCATTTCAAGCAGCGCACGGGAGAAAAAGGCATAACGCTCGCCGTCGTCGTAGTAACCGTAAAGTCCGTTGCGCTTAAAATACTGTTCGTTATCCAGAAAGTAATATTGAACTCCGTCATAACTCAGAGTAAAAAGTCCGCAGTACTGCTCACGCCACGCGAGAGGTACTTGAAAGTTGGTGACATACTTCATCTTCGAGCGGTATTCCTGCTTAATGTCGCCGTACAGCGGCATTACAACGCGGCAGTCTACGCCGCTTTTGTTAAGCGCCTTAGGCAGTGCGCTCGAAACGTCACCGAGCCCGCCCGCCGCGGCGAAGGGGTAGCATTCGCTTGTAGCAAACAGTACGTTCATTTTTGCCTCCTTTAAACCTTGCTGGCTTTCCTTAAGTATAACGGATAGTTGGTGTGTCCCTTTAGATTACAGCCGTCGCCGACGATTACGTCCTTATCGGTTACAATAGACTCCAGCGACGCGCCCTCGCCAATAATAGTGTTCTGCATTATTATCGAGTTATTTATCTTCGCTCCCGCCGCGATATTTGCGCCGCGGAAGAGCACGCAGTTCGTCACGTCGCCCTCAATAACGCAGCCGTCCGCAACAAGGCAGTTCTTAACGCGGGCGTTAAGACCGTAGCGCACGGGAGCCTCGTCGCGCACCTTAGTTAGTACAGGGCGTGAGGGAACAAATAGACTGCTCAGGTTATCGGGGTTAAGCAGATCCATATTAGCGTCGTAGTAGCTCTTAAGGGAGTATATTCTTCTCACAAAGCCCTCGTGGACGTAACACTGAATATTAAGGGTATCAATATTTGCGAGCAGAACGTCGCGCTCGAAGAAGACGAGCATAGCGCTCATAGCGTCGTCTATCATTTTAATGAGGAGCTCTTTATCAATGACAAAGACGTTCATGCTGAAAAGACAGCCCTCAAAGCAGCTGTTTATCATTAGCCCCTTTGCGCGTCCGTTTTTGTCGGGCTTTACGACCACGCAGGACTTAAGCATATCTTCGTTAGGCAGGGCGTTGCAACAGACCATAGTAACGTCGGCGTTGGTTTTTTCGTGGTGCTCAAGCACGGCGTTTAGGTCTATGTTCGCCACATGGTCGCAGTCCATTAGAACGACATACTTTACGTCGGAGGATTTGATATAGTACAGCGCGTTGTAAAGCGCCTGAATACGTCCGTGGTATAAGGTTTCCGTTTCCTGCGCCGACGCGCGGTAAGGTGGGAGAATGGAGAGACCCTCGTTCTTTCTCGCAAGGTCCCATTCACGCCCGCTTCCGAGGTGGTCCATAAGCGAGTGGTAGTTGCTCTTGGCTATAACGCCGACCTTCGTAACGCTCGCCGAAACAAGCGACGAAAGAGCGAAGTCTATCATACGGTAGCGCCCGCCGAAGGGGAGCGACGCCATAGAGCGTACCTTTGTAAGCTCCGCGACGTTCCCGTCGTGCATATTTCCGAAGATTATTCCGAGGGCTTTTTTATTCGTCATATTCTTTCGCCCTCCTTAACGTCGTTGTAGACCATTTCCTTTGCTTTTATAACGGCACCCTTGCCTATTCTTGCGCCGCTGGCTATTACCGTTACGCCCCAGCGGTCGATATCGTCTACATGCTCGGGGCGCTCGCCGATAATAGCGTCCTTTTCAATTACCGCGTTCTCGGCGATTATCGCGTACTGAACAAGCGCGCCCTCCTCTATAACCGTACCGGGCATTATAATGCTGTCGCGAACGGTAGCGCCGGGCTTGACGGTAACACCCTCGAAGAGAACAGAAAAGTCCACCTTGCCCTCAATTTTACAGCCTTCCGTTACTATCGAGTTTTGTATCTCGGCGTTCTCGGAGACATAGTGGGGCGGCATACCGGGGTTTCTTGTGTAAATCTTAAACTTGTTTTCCCACAAATCGAAGGGAACGTTCGGGTT
>CAYWJF010000102.1:0-2389 GCA_964458545.1 uncultured Oscillospiraceae bacterium
TTTGCGAGAGTAACGAGGACAATTCCGAAACGAGAATTATCAAGAAAACAAATGTAGCCACAGAGGAAACGAAAGAGCTTTATCGCTGGCAGGGTGAGCATTGGCTGGCTTTCGACTCAATAGCGGTAAAGGACAAAATCATTATTCAAGAGGATAACCTTAATTTCCCCAGTACTACTGATACGGAACACAGATATATAGTTATCAGCGTGAAGGACGACGCCGTAAGTAGAACGAGATACCGCGCTGTACGAAAAGGAGCAAAGCGAGCAGTGGCTTTCGGCTCAGCTAAAAACAAACGAGCCGACGGTAAAGGAACAGCTTATGGCGAGAGAGCTTTACGCGGAGCACGGCTATGGTGAAATGTTCGCGGATATTGCTTTAAGCAAAGCGGCGGCGGGGATAAGCACCGAGCGAAAGGATACGGCAAGTGTGGGGATTTCGCTTCGTCTTTCTAACGGCTCGCCTATCTATTCCAATATGCCCGAAAGCATTACCCAAAACCTTCAGATTGAAGCGGCGCAGAACGCCGACAGCGATAGCTTTAGACTGCTTAAGGCAGGGGATTCGACGTATATGCTTATATCGTCGCCACTACTTGTGAACTACCGTGAGGCGGTGCTTATTTCCGTCTTTGATATAACTCCGCTTTTTGCCTCGCGAGACGGTCAGCTAAAAAGCCTTACCGTCATTACCGCGGCAACGCTTGCCGTCGCGCTGTTACTTACCCTTCTTCTTTCAGCGGGGCTTACAAGACCGATTAAGGAATTAAAGGCCGCGAGTGAAAGAATAGCGAGCGGCGACTACACCGAGCGCACGTCAATAAAAACGGACGACGAGATAGGTGCCTTCAGCAAAAGCTTTGACACTATGGCGTGTGCAGTAGAGGAAAAGGTGCGTTCGCTTAACGAGAGCATCCGCGAGCGTGAGGATTTTGTTTCAGCCTTCACGCACGAGATAAAAACACCCATGACCTCTATGCTCGGCTACGCTTCAATTCTTAGAAAAGGCGAGGAAGAGCCTGAAAAATGCCGCGCCGCCGCCGATTATATCTGGCGCGAGACGGGACGGCTTGAGGCGCTGTCGCAGAAGCTTATGGCGCTTATGGGGCTTAAGAACGAGGAGCTGTCGCTTGAGACAGTTTCGGTAAGTGCGCTTTTTGACTCGCTTGAAAAGACGGTTCCCGCGTCCTCGAAGGAGGTTAGCGTGTCCTCTAAATCGCAACGCGGAACGAAGGTGCTTGCTAATCGTGTATTACTTGACGACCTGCTTCGCAACCTCGTTGTTAACGCCCAGCGAGCTTGTGGGGACGGCGGACAGGTAACGGTAAGAAGCGAGGAGAAGGACGGCGAAGTTGAGCTATCCGTAACCGATAACGGTTGCGGAATACCTAAAGACGAGCTTGACCGCATTACCGAGCCGTTTTATATGGTAGATAAATCCCGCGCCCGCAGTGAAAACGGTTCGGGTCTTGGGCTTGCGCTTTCCGACAGAATAGCGAAGCTTCATAAAACGGCGCTTCGTTTTGAAAGCAAGGTAGGAAAGGGCACAACCGTGTCACTAATACTTCAAAATGCAAAGGAGGGTGAAGTATGAAACGAAGCTTAAAAACAGTAGTGGCTTTAATAGCAAGCGCTCTTCTGGTGGCTCTATTTATTCTTCTCCCCTCGCTTTTAACAGAAGCGAGTGACGCAAAGCTGCTTGCCGAAAGACACAGCGTTACCCACGCCAGTAAAGTGCAACGGCTTACGGCTGAGGCGGCGAGCTATCCTTCCGCGCTTGCTCTTTATGTGAGCAATATTCACACAGAAGACAGCGTACAAAGCTATCCAACAAATCAGGGCACGGAAACAGAGCTTAACGAGTTAAAGGCGGCTGGCGTAGTACCGAGGGAGTATGAGCTGTATGATAATACGCAGTTAAGCACACATGATAAGGTGTGCGTAGTGCAGGTTGAGCCTGTCAGCGGCGTCGTTATAGATATACAATTTATAGGCGGCGAGATGGACACGAAGGAGCTAATAGAGAGCTTCACGGTATATCTCGGCTTGGAAGCGGTGGACGATTGGCGGGAGATACTCGTTAAAAGCGAATATCAGACCAAAACCGCAGTAGGGCGTTATTCACCGTCAACACTCATTTATATTTCGGCGCTGAGCGACGAGGAAGGGAGAAGCAGAAGCATCAGCGTCGCTTCTCACACAGAAGAAGAGATGAAACCGCTACTTGAAAACTATAAAGTGAGTGATGAGATGAACACTCATAAAATTCATTAATATTTAAAGAAGGATAGCATTTGCTATCCTTCTTTTTTGGTCGATTTGTTGTTTTGTTAATGTTGTTCCTATGATGTTAAACCTTAGCAGCAAGGCTTTTGTTTATATCTCGC
>CAYWJF010000103.1:0-2126 GCA_964458545.1 uncultured Oscillospiraceae bacterium
AAGGAACCAGCCACAGAGGTGTTAGCGCAAAACGAAGTAAAATCAGAAGAGTTTAGGCGGTTTATCTGGATAAGCTATCTCGATTTAGCTGATATTATTTCGAACGATAAAACTGAGTTTATTAAGAATATAGACCAGATGGCGCAAAATCTTAAAAAGTTAAAGGTTACAGATGTATTCTTGCAGGTGCGTCAGTTTGGAGACGCAATCTATCCGTCTAATTATTTCGTTTCGGCGGGTAATACAGTTTATTCGAGCTATAACAACGATATAGATTATCTGCAGCTTATTCTGGAAAGACTGCATAAAGACGGCGTTCGCGTTCACGCGTGGATAAACCCCTACAGATTAAAAGCAAACGGAAACGAAGCAATTACGGACTTTACAGCCGCGCTCACTGATAAAGATGTGCTTGCTGTTGTCGAATATGAGGATACGCTAACCCTTAACCCCGCAAGCGAAGAGGTAAAGAAGCTGGTTATAAGCGGGGTAGAAGAGCTTCTAAGCGGCTACGACATAGACGGAATTCATTTTGACGACTACTTCTACCCGACTACAGCGGAAGGATATGATGAAAATACCTACGCAAGGTTTTTAGAGAACGGTGGAATGATGTCGCTTTCCGATTTTCGCCGAGATAACGTATCAAGACTTGTTTCTGACGTTTACGAAAAGGTAAAGGCAAAGGACGAGAGCATAGAATTCGGCATTAGCCCAGACGCTTCTATTGAGCGTGATTTCAATTCCCATTACGCTAACGTTGAGCTGTGGTGCAATACGAAAGGGTATATCGACTATATTTGTCCGCAGATATATTTTGGTTTTGAGAACGAATATCTGCCCTTTTCTTCAACATTAAACGAGTGGTCAAGTCTCTGCGGAAGCTGTGGCCTCATTGTCGGCTTGAGCTTTTACAAGACGGGCGGCGAGGATATATATGCAGGCAGCGGAAGCGGTGAATGGACGAAAAGCTTTGATATAATTTCGCGACAGTATAGTGAATGTACGGAAATAAGCAACTGTAAAGGCGTGGCGCTTTACAGGTACAACTCCATATTTGAACCGAGCGAAGAGACGGCGTCTTTTGCCTCGGTAGAAATGTATAATCTTATAAAGGTGATTGAGTGAAAGAGGACAAAAGCCCGATAGTTTTTCAAACTGTTATTTCAGCGCTTCTTGTGGCGGGGTGTCTTATACTTCGTCTTATATTTCCGAATACGCTTCAAAGCGTAAGGGAGGAATACCACAGACTTGTAGACGAGATACCTATTCTTGACCTTTCAGAAATTGAAGAAATGGCGTTTGACTATGATTCGCTTTCAGATTTCAGGAGCTAAAGTATCCGTTTCAATTTGGTTTACGGCGCTTGTTTTTTTCTTACTGATGTTAGGTAACCGCTATACCGCGCTTTGTATTCTCTTTGCGTCGGCTCACGAAGCTGGACATATACTGCCGCTTATTCTCAGCGGCGGAAGAATAAAGGAGCTTAAACTGCTCTTATTTTGTCTTGAGCTTAGAAGCGAGAACGAAAGTATGAGCAAGGCTTCAGAATATATGTCAATACTCGGTGGCTCGGGAATAAATATAGTTATTGCAGTGGTACTGTTTATCTTCGGAATGCGCAAAGAAGCCGTGTTAAGCGCCGCCTTCGCGGCGCTTAACCTTTTACCCGCGAAGGGGCTTGACGGCGGCGAGCTTATAATGCGTATTGCTGAAGGTGTGCGCGGAGAAGCTGCGGCAAAGCCATTAATAAAGCGCATTAGCGTCACCTGCGGTGTTTTAGTATTACTTCTTGGCATACTGACTTTTATCTATAATAGAAACCCTATAGGTATTGCAATAGGTGTAATACTTATTTTTAACGCGTTCGCGAATATATAATATACAAAATCGTTTTTTTTTGTTATTATATTATGTAATTGATTAAGCGATACCGTATGTGGCAAGCTGACAAAAAGAATGAAGTGGATGCGAAATGAGAGACTACACCCTTGAAAAGATGCTTCGCGCGGTTCAAAAGCCCGGCAGATACATTGGCTGTGAGAACGGTGCGGTAATAAAGAATAAGAAGGACGTAAAGCTGCGCTTTGCGTTTTGTTTTCCTGACAATTACGAGGTGGGTATGT
>CAYWJF010000104.1:0-1992 GCA_964458545.1 uncultured Oscillospiraceae bacterium
TAGCATATTAGCGCCGAGCTTTCTATAATCGCGGCGAAATGTTTACTGTTACAAATGTGTAAAAGATGGCGAGAGTAAGGAAAAAACGAAAAAAATGTGATACAATAGAAAAAGCAAGGAAAGGAAGATATTATTATGCTTGAACTTAAGAACATCGGTTTTCGCGTAGAGGGCGAAGCGGGCGAAACCGAGATAATAAAAGACGTAAGCCTAAACGTAGACGACGGCAAGCTTGTTGTTTTTACGGGACCGAACGGCGGCGGAAAAACGACGCTTGCTAAGATAATTATGGGACTTGTAACGCCTACGTTGGGTAGCGTTATATGGAACGGCGAGGACGTGACGTCGCTTGGCATAACCGAGCGCGCGCGTAAGGGGATAAGCTACGGCTTTCAGCAGCCGCCGCGTTTTAAGGGTCTAAAGGTGCGAGACTTGCTTTGTATGGCGTCGGGCAACGAAACGCTCGGCAAGGGCGAGGCGTGCTCCTATCTTACAGAGGTGGGGCTTTGCGCTAACGACTATCTTGAGCGCGAGGTGGACGCAAGCCTTTCAGGTGGCGAGGTAAAGCGAATAGAGATAGCGACAATACTCGCGCGGAACAGTGGGCTTATGATATTCGACGAGCCCGAGGCGGGCATTGACCTATGGAGCTTCGCGCGCCTTACCGAAACCTTTGAACAGATACACGCAAAGCGCAGTTCTACGATGATAATAATTTCTCATCAAGAGCGGATAATCCGCCTTGCCGACGAGATTGTTGTTATTTCAAGCGGCGAGATTTCGCATAGGGGCACGACTGAGGAGATTTTCCCGATGATAGTCGCCGATACCACAAGCTGTTGCCCGATAATCAATAGGGAGGCGACAAGATGAGCGAGGTAATGGACGCCCTTAACGCGGGGCTTCTTGAAAAGATAGCGGGCATAAGCGGACCGACAAAGGGCGCTTACAATATCCGCATTGATTCCGGTTGCTTCGGAAGAAGCAGTAGCGAGAATATTGAAATTACCCCTAAAACCGACAAGCAGGGAATTGATATAAGAATAAAGGCAGGTACTAAGAACGAGAGCTGCCACATACCCGTGCTTATAACCAAAACGGGTCTTTCCGAAATGGTCTACAACGATTTCTATGTCGGCGATAACTGCGACGTAACTATAGTCGCGGGCTGCGGAATACACAATAGCGGCTGCGATGAAAGCCGACACGACGGTGTACACACCTTCTATATAGGAAAGAATTCAAAAGTGAAGTATGTTGAGAAGCATTATGGCGAGGGCGACGGCACGGGCGGAAACATTATGAACCCGCAAACGGCTGTCTACCTTGAGGAGAACTCACGCTTCACTATGGACACCGCGCAGATAGGCGGCATAGACTCCACTAAGCGCGACACAAAGATAGTTTGCGGCAAGGGAGCGGAAACCACCGTCACCGAGCGGCTTATGACCCACGGCACACAAACGGCGGAATCGGATATGCTTATAGTGCTAAACGGCGAGGACTCTAAGGGCAGGGTTGTTTCCAGAAGCGTCGCGAAGGACAGCTCCGTTCAGAAGTTCTGCCCCTGCGTGGAGGGGAATGCACGTTGCTTCGGTCATGTGCAGTGCGACTCGATAATTATGGACGACGCGAAGATACACGCTGTTCCCGAAATTGCCGCGAACTGCACCGACGCTCAGCTTATCCACGAAGCGGCTATAGGCAAGATAGCTGGCGAGCAGCTTTTGAAACTTCAAACGCTCGGGCTTACCGAGGAGGAAGCGGAGGACAGAATTCTAAAGGGCTTCCTTGCCTAAAAAAGTAATACAAAGAAAACAGTAAAAAAATTCCTCGCGGAATTCCGCGAGGGATTTTATATAGTTCACCGTTACCTTTGGATTTATCGGAAACACGAAGTGCTTCTTTAAGAATGAAAACACACTGTGTTTTTATATTAAGAATGTTTAAAGAGGAGAATTCGAAGAATTCTCCCAAGAATAAAAGCTTGCC
>CAYWJF010000105.1:0-1956 GCA_964458545.1 uncultured Oscillospiraceae bacterium
CGCCTTCTCGAAGAGGTCAGCCGCGCGCTCGGGGAAGGAGCGTTCAAGCGAGCTATAACGAACCTCGTTCTTAATGAAGGAAACATAGTCGCCCGTGGGTGCCTTGCTGTCAAGCTGGAAGGGGTTTTTGCCCTCAGCCGCAAGACGCGGGTCGAAGCGGAAGTTGTGCCAGTAGCCAGCCTCAACCGCCTTCTTGATTTCGCTCTGTGCGTTCACAAGACCGCCCTTAATGCCGTGGTTAATGCAGGGCGCGTAGGCGATAACGAGGGACGGACCGTTGTAGCTTTCGGCTTCGTGTAAAGCCTTAAGCGTCTGGTTGTAGTCGGCGCCCATAGCTATCTGCGCGACGTATACATAGCCGTAGCTCATCGCGATTCCCGCAAGGTCCTTCTTCTTAACTTCCTTACCAGCCGCCGCGAACTGGGCTACAGCGCCCGTCGGGGTGGACTTGGAGGACTGACCGCCTGTGTTCGAGTAAACCTCGGTGTCGAAGACGAGGATATTGATATCCTTGCCCGAAGCGATAGCGTGGTCGAGTCCGCCGAAGCCGATATCGTACGCCCAGCCGTCGCCGCCGAAAGCCCAAACGGACTTCTTCGCGAGCATATCCTTCTTCTTGAGTATCTCCTTGCCTTCCGCGCAGCCGCAGTCGGTAAGAGCCTTAACGAGCTTATCGGTCGCGACCTTGTTCGCCGCGCCGTTGTCTATTGTGGAAAGGTATTCGGCTATCGCTTCCTTAGCGCAACCCTCAGCCTTTTCTCCGAGCGCCTTAACCTCTTCAATGAGGTGGTTGCGGCGGGTATCCTGCGCTATGCACATACCGAGACCGTATTCTGCGTTGTCCTCAAAGAGGGAGTTTGCCCAAGCGGGTCCGTGACCCTCCTTGTTGACCGTGTAAGGAGTGGAGGGTGCGCTGCCGCCCCAAATGGAGGAGCAGCCTGTGGCGTTCGCGATATACATTCTGTCGCCGAAGAGCTGTGTTACAAGCTTCGCGTACGGAGTCTCTCCGCAGCCGCCGCAAGCGCCAGAGAACTCAAGGAGAGGTTGCTTAAACTGGCTGCCCTTTACCGTCTTGTCGCTGAACTTAGCGGCGACCTCAGGCTTCTCGTCAAGGGTAAGTCCGTAGGTAAAGACCTCCTGCTCCTTTTCCTGCGTCTCAAGCGGCTCCATTGTAAGAGCCTTGTTGCCCTGCTTACCGGGGCAGATGTTTACGCAGCTTCCGCAGCCTGTGCAGTCGAGCACCGACGCGGTCATAACCATCTTAATTCCGGGTAGACCCATCATATCGACGGACTTTGTTCCCGCGGGCGCCTTAGCAAGGTCGTCAGCGTTCATCGCTACGGGGCGAAGAACCGCGTGCGGGCAGACGTAAGCGCAGAAGTTGCACTGAATGCAGTTATCGGGGTTCCACGAGGGAACTGCTACCGCTACGCCGCGCTTTTCATAAGCGGCTGAGCCCTGCGGCATATGACCGTCCTCACGGCCGCCCTTGAAGGTCGAAACGGGAAGCTCATCGCCCTTTTGAAGGCTTGTGGGAACGAGGATGTCGTTTACGAAATCAACAAGCTCCTTACGCTCGCCTGTTGCCTTAGCTACGGAGCTTTCGCCCGTGGCGTTCTTCCAGTCGGCGGGCACGTCAATCTTTACTACCGCGTCAGAGCCAGCGTCGATAGCGTCATGGTTCATCTTAACAATGTCGTCGCCCTTCTTGGCGTAGGACTTTGTCGCGGCTTCCTTCATATACTTTATCGCGTCCGCCTCGGGGATTATGTTCGCGAGCTTGAAGAAAGCGGACTGAAGAACGGTGTTGTACTTTCCGCGAAGACCGAGCTTCTTGTCTATCGCAATAGCGTCTATCGTGTAGAACTGAATGTTGTTTTCGGCGATATACTTCTTATCCTTTGCGGGAAGCTTCTCGGAAAGCTCCGCGAGGTCCCACTGGCAGTTAAGAAGGAA
>CAYWJF010000106.1:0-1933 GCA_964458545.1 uncultured Oscillospiraceae bacterium
CTTATGAGCACGGGCGCGCTCGCGGCTGTAAAGCTTTTGAACGTTACGGGCGCGTATTGGCGCGCCGACGCAAAAAACAAGATGCTTCAGCGTGTTTACGGCATAGCCTTCCCGAAGTCCTCGCAGCTTAAGGAATACCTTGAGATGCTTGAAGAGGCAAAGAAGCGCGACCACCGCAAGCTTGGGCGCGAGCTCGGACTTTTTGCCTTCCGCGACGAAGCGCCCGGCTTCCCCTTCTACCTGCCAAACGGAATGGTTTTGAAGAACACGTTAATTGATTACTGGCGCGAGGTTCATAAGAAGTGGAACTATCTTGAAATCTCCACCCCGCAGATTATGCGCCGTACCCTTTGGGAGACCTCCGGTCACTGGGACCACTATAAAGACAATATGTATACCACGGTTATTGACGACGAGGATTTCGCCATTAAACCGATGAACTGCCCGGGCAGTATACTCGTCTACGACCTCGAGCCCCACTCCTACCGCGACCTTCCGCTTCGCTACGGCGAGCTTGGACTTGTTCACCGTCACGAGCTTTCAGGCGCGCTGCACGGCATGTTCCGCGTGCGCTGCTTTACGCAGGACGACGCGCATATTCTTCTTACTAAGGAACAGATTAAGGACGAGGTTATCCGCATAGCCCGCCTTTTCGACGAGGTTTATTCCCTCTTCGGGCTTGAATATAAAATTGAGCTTTCCACTATGCCTGACGACCACATAGGCTCCACCGAGGACTGGGATATCGCCACGGCGGCGCTCGCTGACGCTATAACAAGCATTGGCAAGGAATACACCGTGAACCCCGGCGACGGCGCGTTCTACGGTCCGAAGCTCGACTTCCATATAAGCGACAGCCTTAAACGAACATGGCAGTGCGGCACCATTCAGCTCGACTACCAGCTACCCGGACGCTTCAATCTTGAATATGTCGGCGAGGACGGCGCGAAGCACTGCCCCGTTATGATACACCGCGTTGTCTTTGGCTCAATTGAACGGTTTATTGGCATTCTTACCGAGCATTTCGCGGGTGCGTTCCCGCTCTGGCTCTCCCCCATACAGGCTATGGTCGTGCCTATCTCCCAAAACCACCACGATTACGCCGACGAGGTAGTAAAGCTTCTCAGCGCCGCAGGTATACGCGTAGCCGCCGACAAGCGCAACGAGAAGATGGGCTATAAAATTCGCGAGGCTCAGCTTCAAAAGATACCCTATATGCTTGTTGTGGGCGACAAGGAGGCGGCTGAAAAGACCGTTTCCGTCCGAGCGCGCAAAGAGGGCGACGGCGGCGCTATGCCGATAGATGACTTCCTCAAAAAGGCGCTAAACGAAATAAATAGCAAGGCGCTGTAAATTCATAAAAAAAACGACTCGCTTAAACAATAAAGCGAGTCGTTTTTTGCGCTCGGCGTGGGCATATATGTTCTGCTTTCGGGGCGCGAGGATATATTCGCTTACATTACGATTATCACGTCCGCGGTCTTTCTGCTTATCGTTTTCATAAAACCGCTAAAGCTAAATAAAGAACAAACAGAATAGATAAAAGGGGCGGCTTAGTAGCCGTCCCTTTACGATTTTTTATCTTTTGCCGCGTGAAAGTAATTATTGACAAGATAGGTCGTTTTTGATATTATAGTAAGGCTCTTTGAGCATTTTTTAATATGAGATATTAGCTCAGTCGGCAGAGCACCTGCCTTTTAAGCAGGGTGTCCGGAGTTCGAATCTCCGATATCTCACCATTAGAAGCACAGTCGAACTTTATGTTCGTTTTTGAGGCAATAAAAAAGCACCGTCTTTATTGACGGTGTTTTTTTATTTACCAATTCTTTGTTTGACGGCTTTCTTTATATACCCGTTTAAACTCTCGCCCGATTCCTCGACGGTTTCTTGTTAAGGTAGGCGTTCCTTGTAAGCACGCCTTTGCTCATAACAT
>CAYWJF010000107.1:0-1862 GCA_964458545.1 uncultured Oscillospiraceae bacterium
GCTCCTGCCGCTTGCCCGAGCTTTTGCGAAGAAACATAAGTATTTCGTTTTCAATGCAGCGCGAGGCGTAGGTCGCAAGCTTTATGTTTTTTGACGGCGAGAAGGTGTTAACCGCTTTAATCAAGCCGATAGTACCGATAGAAACCAAATCTTCAATGTTTATTCCGGTCGATTCAAATTTTTTCGCTATATAGACCACAAGCCGCAGATTGTGGGTAATAAGTATGTTTTTAGCTTCGCTTGAGCCCTCTTCAAGCTCCTTAAAAACCCGCACTTCCTCCTCTTTGCTTATCGGCGCGGGAAGTGTTTCAGGTCCGTTTACATAAAATATTCCCTCGCCGCCGCTCGCCCAAATAATAAAGCGCTCGGCAAGCAAAGAAAGCCTTATTAAAAAAAGTCTCATTTTCTACTCCATATATAAAGAATCGTAGCTTAACAGTCCGTCCGCGCCGTTTATGAAATCGTCCCGCGCGAAGGCGAAGACGGGGCGACTCATTTCGCAGTTTCCGTTGTCTGCCTTAACAACGCATTTGTTTCCATAGAAGCCAAGTAGCGTGCCGCTTCCCGAAACGGTGGTAAAGGGTATAAGCGAAAAGCGTTTCAGCTTTAAAAGCGTATTCTCGCTACAGCCGCCGCTTTCAAATTCATTAAGCGCCGAAAGGGCGTTATCGTCTATGAGCCTCTTTGCGAAACGCTTTTTCAGTACAATTACGCCACTTCCCGTCGCAGCGTCACGAAGCTTATTTCCGCTGTCTATCATAGCAAGAAACTCCGCGCTTCCCTGTTCGCTTATAAGTGTCGCGAGAACTGTTTTTGAAAGCTGCTTCGGTTTTTTAAACAAAACCTCCGCAAGGGTCAGCAAAAGATAAAGCGCAAGAACGGTAACAATAAGGAATATCGGCGAAATACCTATGTAAACGTTATGGTTGTTTATTACAAGCGCTCTTGAGGCGGTAAGCTTTTTGAGTGAAAAGATTAGCCCCGCAAATAAGTACGAGGACACGAAGAGATACGCCGTATTTCTTGCCAGACGCTTTAGTTCTTTGAACCCGAACGCCGCTCCCGCCATTACTGTCGCGCCTAAAAGCTTTATAATCACTGACAAAAACTCTAACAACTGTGGAAGAAATAGCGTTAGTGAGAATAACGCGCCAACGAAAGCGGCAAGCGTGAAACGAAGCCGCTTTTTCACCTCGTTTGTAAAGAACGCGGTAAAAAGTATTAGGAAATAATTAATAATGAAATTTACAATAACTAAAATATCTATATAAACAACCGCAACCATAGCTCAACCTCTGTGTAAAAATTATACCTGTAGCAAAGGTCGAAGTTTGTCGAAAACAAAGCACGAAAAAAACAGCCTTTCGGCTGCTTTTGGCTTAGCTTTTATATTAGGTTTTTGACGCCGTCGCAGATACGCTTCGCAACCGACGGACGGTTCATTGTATATATGTGTATACCTTCCGCGCCAGTGGCTATAAGGTCTATTATCTGGCTTAGCGCGTAATATATGCCCGCGTCAAAGAGCGCCGCGCCGTCGTTTTCATAGCGGTTAAGTATACGCTTAAAGCTTTCGGGTAGCTTTGCGCCGCAAAGCCCAGTCATTCGTTCTATCTGTGCTTTGTTCAGTACGGGCATTATGCCCGCTGAAATAGGCACCTTTATCCCCGCAATTCTGCAATCCTCAACGAAGGAAAAGAACTTGTCATTATCGTAGAAAAGCTGACTTACAAGAAAATCCGCACCCGCGTCCACCTTCATTTTAAGGTGCTCCATCTCGTCCACGCGACCGAAGGATTCGGGATGGCAATCGGGATAGCACGCGCCGCCTATGCAGAAATCGGTGTTTGCTTTTAAATAAG
>CAYWJF010000108.1:0-1792 GCA_964458545.1 uncultured Oscillospiraceae bacterium
CCGACCATATAAGAGAAGGGTAGCTAATGCTACCCTTCTCTTTTGATGATTCATGTCTTGTTGTAACTGTGTCTGCCTCTACGCCAGAACCTTAACAGTGAGCTTGACCTGCGTGGGCTGTTTTTATATTTCCTTTTTATCTCCCCAGAAGAAGAGCGCCACCGTTCCCGTTCCCACATGCGCGCCCGTTCCCGGCTCGTAGTATTCCACGAAGGCATCCTTGATTTCGTTCTTTTCTTTTATCTTTTCTACGACGAACTCAGCGTCCTCTGGGCAACCGCAATGAGCTATCATTATCGTCTGGTCCTTGCTGTTTGTCGCCTTCTTGGTAAAGAGGTCGGCAAGCTCACAGAGCACCTTTCTTCTTCCCCTTATCTTTTCGCAGACAACAATTTTGCCGTCCTGATTGCCGATTAGAATTGGCTTGATATTAATTATCGTTCCGACAACCGCGGAGAGTGTGCTAAGCCGCCCGCCGCGCTTTAAGAACATTAGGTCGTCCACCGTGAAGAACTGGCACATATGCGGTCTTCTTTCAGTAAGCCACCCGATTGTTTCATCTGTGCTCTTCCCTTCAGCGCGAAGCCTTGACGCTTCAAGCGCAAACATACCCTCGCCAAAGGATGCCGCACGGGTATCAAAGGCTATTATCTTTCTGTCTGGAAATTTTTCAGATAACATTTCTACCGCCGAGACGCTCGCTTGATAGGTTCCGCTTATCCCCGAGGACATAGCGACGTAAAGTATATCCTTACCCTTTTTAAGGTATGGGGTAAACGCGTCAATAAAGGCGGAGGCGTTAATAAGCGAGGTTTTCGCTACCCGCTTTTCCTCCTTCATTTTTTTATAATATTCAACTAAATCAAAGCTAACCGACGGGTCGTACGCCAAGCGCTCTACGCCGTTTACCGCAAAGGTAAGCGAGATAACCCTTATGTCGTTTTCACCGACCTGCTTTTCCGTAAGGTTCGCGGAGGAGTCGGTAAAAATCTCAAAGCTCATAGTATTTTTCTCCTTGTAACGTAGTTTTCTATACTATGTTATATCATATTTCATATTTTGTAAACAGTATTTTTGGCAGAGTGACGATTTTATCCTTATGTTATGGATTTTTACTATGTTTTACTCTATAATTAGTATAGTTTTATCAAGGGGTGTGTGTTTTCTTGGCGTACGACAGAAAATATATAGCGGAAAAGCTTATCCGCTGGGATAAATTCTTAAACAATTTCAATCTCCCGCGCTGGGAGGAGCTGCCGAAAATCGACCTTTATATGGACCAGGTTATCGTGCTGCTTAACGACTATTTGAGCTACTATAACGTAATCGGTCATGAGGAAAAGCTGCTTACCCCGATGATGGTCAACAACTACGTTAAGCTCAAAATTATCCCCGCGCCAGTAGCAAAGAAGTATTCAAGAAACCACATAGCGGCACTTATTATGGTCTGCTCCCTAAAGCAGACGCTCGGTATGTCTGAGGTTAAAAAGATGCTTCCGCACGACGCGGACGAGGAGACAATAAAGCGCAGCTATTCGGAGTTTATACGAACACACAAGCGGCTTTCGGTCTACTTTTCAAGGCAGGTAAAGCTGGGCGCGGAGCCCGTCTTTAAGGAGGACGCGGCGGACGACGCGGTGGATAATTTAGTCATAAGCACCGCTGTGGTCGCGAGTCTTGCGAAGCTTGTCACCGAAAAGATATTAGCGTTACAGCTTGAAGATAGTAAAGAAGAATAAATCATAACCACGCCTAAGAGGCGTGGTTTGCACAAGCCCTGAAAGGGCAAAAT
>CAYWJF010000109.1:0-1512 GCA_964458545.1 uncultured Oscillospiraceae bacterium
CGCTTTAAGTGAGAACACAGAAACGCCGCTTCCAGAGTTCACGGGAACGCTTCCAAAAAAAGAAGCCGTTTCACTTGAAGCCGCTAAAATTTCCGATGACGGCTCACTCGCCGCCGCAAAGGACGCTGAAAGCGGGCTTTACGGTTACATTGACCGAACGGGTAATTGGGTTATTGAGCCGTCCTTTGATAGCGCGAACGGATTTTCGCAAGGACTGACAATTGTGCTTATCGCTGGAGAGGACAGCTATAAATATATAGACCGCACAGGCGCGGTAGTAATAGAAGGCGCAGATAACGAGGGCTATCTCAATCGTCTAACTAAAGGCGCTTACACAGAGCCCTTTAGCGAAAATTTCGCGGCAGTCTATCTCGACAACGGTTTGTCGCAGGATATGGTCTATATCGACACAAAAGGCAAAATTGTAATCGACGCGAAATACATTCCTAAGTTTGAAGGTTCGTCCTACGCAAACGAATTCTGCTTTGCGAGGGCAACACCGTTTAAGGGCGGCTTTGCGGCGGTCCAGCATTCGCTTAATACACCGTCGTTAGTCTCTATGGGAATCATTGAGGACACCTATATAATAGGCGCAGACGGAAAACCCGTCGCTTCTATATCGGGAAGATATTCGGTAGACACAAAGGGCTTCGACGACAATATGCTTTTGCGAATTACGGAGAAGGACAAATTTGCGCTCGGTGAGCTATATGGACTCTGCGACATAAAAGGAAAAATCGTCGTTCCTATGGTGTATGAAAGCCTTCAATACTGTGAGAACGGGCTATATGCCGCAAAGAAGAACGGCGTTTGGGGCTTTATTGACAAGCACGGAAACACCGTTATCGACTTTCTTTTTGAAGAGGTTATGCCGTTTACCGATAAACTTGCCGCCGTCAAAATAGACGATAGCTGGGGCTTCATTGACGAAAGCGGCAGCTTTGTAATTAACGCGGAATACAATGGACGACGCGCTACTGTGTTCAATAGGAAGCGGTGCGGTTACGCTTGAAGAAGCGGGGGAGTATATTGATGTCATAAAGGCTAAAGGGCTTTATACATACAGCGATAACCGCTCGAAGACTCAAGTGGCGTGGTATGGCTGTTGGGTGGGCGACGACGGGCAGAACTGTTATTTGTATGTCGAGAGTTCTCCTATTAACGAGGGTAGCATAATACAACAGCTAAGCGGCAATAGCGAATTTTTCGTCTTGGCTGGTAACTTCGATTTTATGTTGTGTATTGAGGTGGCAATGTGGGAGTATCTTCTATAAAATAGAATTTTCGTTTAAGGGATTAGTGGAGTTAGTTGAATCATTATTATTAAAGAAAAAGCCAGCCACACATTTCTGTGTGGCTGGCTTTACATTTTGCGAGTTATTACGAACCTCGTACCAATAAATACGGTGTTCGAATGACTCTCTTCTGGCGGAGATGGAGAGATTCGAACTCTCGAACACATTTCTGCGTTACACGATTTCCAATCGTGCGCCCTCGACCAAGCTAGGCGAC